>CAZLOF010000731.1:0-2500 GCA_964560745.1 uncultured Thermoflexus sp. | reverse complement strand
ATATCAAATGGTTAAAATAACAAAGGGCGGTAATAAGTTTAATGGGGTTGTGCCGGTAATTGGTACGCTAAATTCCCACAGTTTGCCACTGCTATAAAAATTTAACTCGGTTGCCACCAACGTGCTAATGGGGCTGAGGCTGGTTAAAATAATCATTAAGGTCATAAAAACCCGCTCAAGTGTGCTTGAGCCTGTAAATAGCACGGCCCCAAAGCTGCTGGCGATAAGAGCTAGTATGGGAATTCCAATGACCATTAATAATACGAATGAATAGGTTAAAATAATTGCGCCAAGGTTTGTTTTACAAAAAGTTGAGACAAATAAGCCAATACTGGTAAACATTACCCCAGAAATTAGCATGATCCAAATCGAAATGATCGTTTCAAAGGGTTCAATGCCCCCCAACATAAGCGGCAAACTTAACAAAGGTAATGTGCTCATGATGAGCAAAAAGGTGTAACCAAGCGCAGCACCCAATTTGCCGCGCACAATTTGCCAAGGGCTGATGAGACTGGCGCGTAAAATATCATATGAGCCACGTTCGCGTTCATTGCTAATGGCTGTTGCGGTCAGGGCAGGTGCAACAAAACATACCAGCACCAGTTGCATGCCAATAATAATGAAATAAAGTGTTTGCCCAATTGTGCTGGCATTACGACGGGTTTCGTTGAGCATTGCGGCGGCATACATTAGCAAGGCTACGCCACCCACCAGACATAAAAACACCGTCAAAATACCAAATGAGCGTGGGCTGCGCATTCGGTTTTGCATTTCTTTTAATGCAAGGGGGCTAAAGCGTTTATAAATGGGCATTTTCGTTGGGTGTTGTTGCTGCCTCAATTGTTTCAGCGACTGGTTTTATATCATCCTCCCCCGAAATGGGTGGCATGATTGAAGGGGGTGAATGTGTGGCATTTTTAACAGGGGGTAAGGGGGTGCTCAGTTCATTAAATGAGACGACTTGAGTGCCACTGTGCATTAATTTGCGCAATAGATTGCTGGCGGCAGTGTAATCACCCGTAAATGATAGATGCATTTCTTTGAGCAAATTAAGCGTGGTTTGGGCCGGTAATGCCGCCGATGCCATTGCGGCAGCATAGGGTTGAATGGGGCGCACATCGCTTACACCGGCTGCTTCTGTCGCAATAGCGATCGCGCGATCGGCATCGCCGAGAAACCGTATGCCAACAATACGATGGGGCAAATGATGATCTGCGAAATGTATATTGACATCATTTGAACTTCCCCAAAAATTGATCTTGCCATTATTTAAAAAAGCAATGTGTGTGCAAATAGCTTCGACTTCGGCTAATAATGGGCTAGTGATGATGATGGTTTTGCCTAAACTGCGTAACTCATTAATAAGTTCGCGGGTTTCAACCCGCGCACGGGGATCAAGCCCAGTAAAAGGTTCATCTAAAAGCATCACTTGCGGATCATGAACCAAGGTGCGTGCAAGCTCTAGTCGCTTTTTCATGCCGATGGATAATCGGTCTAAGGGGTCATTGCGGCGATGATAAAGATCGACTAATTGCAATAAATCGTTGCTTAAAGCGGGGCGATCAGCCTCTGGAACATTGTAGCAGGCGGCATAAAATTCCAGATATTCGCTGGCTGTCATATCATTGATCGGGCCAAGAACGCTGGGCATATAGCCTATCAATTGACGTATTTGTTGTGGGTGTTGCTTTATTGAAATTGTGTCAATGAATACATCACCGGCACTGGGCTGCAACACCGTTGCCAAAATTCGCAACAATGTCGTTTTACCAGCACCAACAGGCCCAACTAACCCAAGCACAGCCCCAGAGTCAATTGATAACGACACTTTTTCGAGTGCTATGCGTCGCCCATAACGTTTGGTTAAATTGCGAATTTCGATTGCGTACATAAATTGTCGCGTCCCGCTTGTTTTACAGCTTTTTCTACTATATCCCACTTGCTGTAGGCAAGTGGGATATAGTGAAAGTATATATGGATATCGATTGGGCGATTAAAGAGCAGGTTTTTTTTCTTGAAAAGAGGCTACTACTTTTTTAAGCCCATCTGACAGCGCCATTTTGGGTTGGTATTTTAGCAATTCGCGGGCGCGTCTTAAGTCTGCGCACATGTGCGAAACCCCACCACTTTCGGCTGTGACCCGTAACACATTGACCGATTTGTTAATGGCTTTTTCAACGACGGCAACAAGGTCGTTAACCGATGTAGCAACGCCACTGCCGACATTGATGGTTAGTCGGTTAATATTTTGGGCATTCATGGCATTTACTATTCCAAGAATTGTTGCATCAACAACATCATCAATATACACAAAATCACGGGTTTGTTTGCCGCCCCCATGAATAATGACTGAGCCACCCCCAAGGGCTTGGCGAACAACCGCAGGAATAACAGCCGGATGGGATGCACGGGCGACTTGGCCAGGGCCATAGACGTTGAATACGCGCAGTGCGACTGTTTCCATCCCCCATAGTGCTCCAATGGTGTGCATATAGTATTC
>CAZLOF010000730.1:0-2503 GCA_964560745.1 uncultured Thermoflexus sp. | reverse complement strand
CCTAAAAGATGTAATGTCGAAATCACTATATGGCTTTTGGGGGCAGGGGCAAAGCTCCTGCCCTCAAAAGCCATATAGTGATTTCGACAAAAAAAGCACTATACTTGCGTTTTAGCGTAAACATTTACTCGAGTTATTTTGATTATGTTGCATCTTGGGATCGACGCACGCCTCATTCATTATCGGCGCGGCATGGGCACGGTGATTTATAGCCTTATAAATGAATGGGTTCGATTCATGACAACACTCACTGGTGATGCACTCGCCCCATTTAGGCTGACCTTATATGTCGATAGTGCCCGCGCTGTAACCGCCGCTGCAACATTTGCAAATGACTATGTGACCGCGAGGCAGTTAGGGCCAGCCTTTTACCCATTATGGGAGCAATGGCTTTTGCCGCGCCAAGCGCTTAGAGATGGGGTTGATGTGTTGTATTGCCCCGCCAATACCGCGCCCATTTTTTTGCCTGCGTCGATCAAACTTGCACTCACCATTCATGATGTCATGTATTTATTGCCACAAGGGCAACTGCCAACCTCGCCCTCGTTATATCAACGTTTGGGGCGGCATTATCGACGCTGGGTCGTGCCAAAAGCCGCACGCCGTGCCGACCTTATCGTCACCGATTCGCAATTTTCACGGCGCGATATTTTGCAATATTTGGGCAGCAGTTTGTCAACATCGGCAGCCGCGATTCAGGTGGTGACATTGGCAGCCGCCGCTGAATATGGCCCACAATTGCCAGAAAATATAACGCTGGGCTTGGCACAATTGAAAGTGAGGCCACCTTATATATTGGGGTTAGGGGCCATTGACCCACGCAAAAACACAGCGCGGCTGATTGAGGCCTTTGCCCAATTAAAAAACCGCACCCAAAAATTAGTCGTTACTGGTCTCGACCCAGCCGCCCAAGCTCATTTTGGCAAATTGGCGCAGCAATATGGGCTAAACCTGGGCAATGATGTGATTTTGTTGGGCTTTGTCAGCGAGCGCGAATTGGCGGCTTTGTATGCTGGGGCAACCCTATTGTTATACCCATCACTTTACGAAGGATTTGGCTTGCCCGTGTTAGAAGCGATGGCGTGTGGCACGCCCGTTATCGCCTCAAACACCAGTTCAATCCCCGAAATTGCTGGCGAGGCCGCATTATTCATCGACCCGACCGACATAACGGCTATGAGCAATGCGATGCAACGTTTGATAGATGAGCCAAGCCTACGCCAACAATTAATCGAATCAGGCAGGGTACGCGCATCGCAGTTTAATTGGCAATTTAGTGCTAAATTAATGCTAACATTGCTATCTAAAGTGGTTGGCCTGTGAAGATTCTTTTTCTTGCACCCCGTTTCCCATATCCCCCTTACAAAGGGGATCAGGTGCGTGCATATCATCATTTGCGGCTATTGTCGCAGCGCCATCGTGTAACATTGCTTTCGTTTGATGACGCAGCACCGCGCACTGCCGCCACCGATATTATTCAATCGTTTTGTGAGCAGGTGGTTACGGTTCCGTTTAAAACCATCAGCATGGTAGGTTGGTTTTTGCGTGGGGTGGCCTCCGGTTATCCATTTCAAACCGCGCTGTTTCAATCCCGCGCCATGAAAAACGCGGTGCAAACCCTGTTAGCCCAGCATCAATTTGATGTAATTCACGTGCAACTGGCGCGTATGGCCCCTTATTTTGAGGCCAACCCTCGCACCCCACGTGTCATCGATTTGGTTGATGCACTTTCGGTCAATATGCAACGTCGGCATCAGCAAGAGCGTGGGCCGATGTGGCTAGCAACTTGGTTAGAGTGGCGCAATATGCAACGTTATGAGCGCTTTATTTGCCAACAATTTGAACGTGCGACGGTTGTCTCGGCGAGCGACCGCAGCGCAATTGGCGATTTTGAAAATTTGCATATTAATGCCAACGGTGTAGAGCTAGACAAATTTCCATTTGCCGATCAAACCAAGCGCGAGCCAAATTCGTTGGTGTTTAGCGGCAATATGCGTTATTTTCCAAATGTTAATGGCGTTTGTTGGTTTATTCAACATGTTTTTCCACGCATCAAACACCATTTACCCAATGTGCGTTTTTATATTGTTGGTACAGACCCACACCCGCAAGTGCTGCAATTAGCCCAGCACGACCCGCATATTATTGTGACAGGCCATGTCGATAGTGTCGCGGCGCATTTGAGCCGCGCCAGTGTTGCGGTGATGCCTATGCAAGCGGGGTCAGGTATGCAATTTAAGGTCATCGAGGCGATGGCGTGTGGCACGCCAGCCGTCGCAACACCTTTTGGGATTGGGGGTGTAGACGCGCAACATGATCAACATTTATTGATCGCGCACACACCCGACGATTTTGCGATGCAGGTGCAGCGTTTGTTAACCGATGTGCATTTGCGAACCCATTTGGCAACGCAAGGACGACAGTTGGTTGAAACACATTACACCTGGGAACGCAGTATTGAAGCACTAGAAGCCGTATATGAAATGGCGATACGAGAGAGGGC
>CAZLOF010000729.1:0-2508 GCA_964560745.1 uncultured Thermoflexus sp. | reverse complement strand
TCGCTGACCAAATAATAGCCAAGCTCACCCTTCGGGGTCTCGACACGTGCATAGCATTGCCCAGCAGGCACCCGATGGTTATAAGCCTTCTTGCCGCCTTGAATATCCCCCACTTTGCTTTGGGTTTCGGCTTGATTCAGCGCCTGTTGAATGATCTTGAGCGATTCACGCATTTCTTGCACCCGCACCAAATAACGGTCATACACATCGCCGTTATACAACACCGGAATGTTGAAATCGAAACGATCATAATAACCATAGGGGTCGGCACGGCGCACGTCATAACCACTCCCCGCCGCCCGCAAACATGGGCCGGTGAGGCTATGGGCAATACAACGATCGGCGCTCATGTAACCCGTGCCAATGCTGCGGGCCTTCAAAATTTCATTCTCGGTCAAGAAATGATCGAGTTCATCGATCGTGCGCGGCAAGCGCTCGAACGCCAACTCACGCGCCATCGCCCATTGGGCCGATGTAAAGTCGCGGCTGACACCGCCAAAGCGCATGTAATTGCACATCATGCGGCTACCCGTCACGGCCTCAAGCAGGTCGATAATCAAGTCGCGCTCGGTGATGAAATACAAGGCCGGGGTAAAGAAGGCCCCAAGGTCATTGAGCAAGAAGCCAATAGCCCAAAAATGCGAGGCCAAACGGGTCAATTCGCCCGTAATCACCCGCAAATACTCAACGCGATCAGTCGTCTTAAGCCCCATCATGCGCTCAACGCCCAACACATAACCCCATTCGTTATAAATGCCGGTGATGTAATCGAGCCGGTCGGTGTAGGGAATATTGTGCAGCCATGTATTGCGCTCGCCAATCTTCTCGTGATTGCGGTGCAAATAACCCAAGGCCAACTTGAGATCGGTCACCTTTTCGCCGTCCAACTTCACCACCATGCGCAACACACCGTGTGTCGATGGGTGTTGTGGTCCCATGTTGACAATAATCTCGTCGGTCTTTAGCTCAGCCATTTCCGAGGCATTCAATCCATCGACAATGGTTGGGGCAACGCCATGCCCATTGTCAATGCTCACAGTCCCGTCAGAAGGCGCAAGCATCGAGTCATAAATATCACCATCAGGATGTGGCTTGAATGAAAATGGGTCGAAGCCGGGCGGGTAATTGACATTGTCTTCCCAAGGCACACGATCTTCGGCCAATTTGTGATCGCCCCCCGGCCAGCGTGATTCAAATGGCTTGGTGTCGCCCTCGTAATAAGCCTCTTTCCAATCTTTGCGCAACGGCCAGCCGTTAAAGCCTTCCCACATCAAAATACGGCGCAAGTCAGGATTGCCCTCAAACACCACCCCATACATATCATAGGTTTCGCGCTCCTGAAACTCTGCGCCCGGGTAAATTGGACAGAGCGATGGCACGGGCTGGGTCTTGTCATTGCCGCTGGGGCGTGGCACCCGCAATTTTAGGGTTAATGGCGCGCCGCCTTGTGGCACGCGGGTGAATTGGTTCACCACTTCGATCACGCCATCTTTAATATAGTCAGTGGCGGTGTTATTCGTCAGTTGATTGTATTTCAACACATCGCGCACATAGGTGGCAATTTCAATAAACTTGCTGTGATCAGTGACCATCAAGCCATCGTATTGAGCGGCTTCGACCGCGTTGCCAAATTTAGCGGCAATGGCGCTCATCTCTGGCGTCATTTTTGCGGCGGCCACCGGCTTGGCAGCACCATGAGCAGCGGGGGCCGCTGGCTTAGCGGCTGGCTTGGCTGGGGTTGCAGTTACTTCAGACATTATTTTAAGAATTTTGGATTTTGGATTTTAGATTTTGGATTCTGTGGCAAGTGTGATCCCTCACTAAAATCCAAAATCTAAAATCTAAAATCTAAAATTAATTAGATCGCGGTTTTTTGCTTAATCTCGTCGGCGCGGCGCAAGTCAACCAAATCGGGGCCAAGATAAGGCACCAACATGCCGTTATCGGTCTTGCCAGTGGTATACCATCGCACAGTGCGAATCGATTGCTTTTCAATCTTCTCTTGCAGCTTGACAAAGCTATGCAACAAGGCTTCGGGGCGTGGCGGGCAACCCGGAATATAAACATCGACCGGAATAAATTTGTCGATACCCGATACCACGTTATAGCCCTCTTTAAATGGCCCACCGCTGGTGGCGCATGACCCCATTGCCACCACATAGCGTGGCTCTGGCATTTGGTTATACAAACGCACAATCTGTGGGATCATTTTCTTGGTGACGGTACCCGACACAATCATCAAGTCGGCCTGACGCGGGCTAGCACGCATCAATTCCCAACCAAAGCGCGAAAGGTCGTGTCGGCTAGCGGCAGTGCAGATCATTTCGATGGCGCAGCATGCCAAACCAAACAACATAGGCCACATACTGCGTTTACGGCCCCAGTTGTAAATCTTATCGAGCGTGGTAATGAAGATATTGTTGTTTAAATATTCCGGCACGCGCGGATCGTTCTTCAATTCATCGGGTATGTTGGTAGTTTGTGTCGCCATCGCTTCTCTGAGTGCTG
>CAZLOF010000728.1:0-2511 GCA_964560745.1 uncultured Thermoflexus sp. | reverse complement strand
TCAAGCCGCCGCCTACCAAATGCACGGGGCCATCAATTTGCTGGTTGGGCAATTGGCAAAACGCTGTAAAACCGTTGTCACTTTTCACGATCTGCGTGTGCCTTATCTTTTCCCCAAGGCCGGGCCATTGCGTTGGCAAGCCATTTTGCACATGGCACGCTCGGCCCAACACGTCATTGTCACCAAGGCCGAAGATGAGGCAACACTACACAAGGCTGGTTTGCGGCACGTATCGGTTGTACCCATCGGCAGCAATATTGCACCCGCCGCCCTACCCCATTTTGACCCACACGCATGGAAGTGCAGCAACAACATCGACCCTGAGTTGCAGTTAATTGGCTATTTCGGCTTTATGAATGAGAGCAAAGGCGGCGAAACGCTGCTGCGGGCTTTGGCGCAATTGCGTGATCTCAAGGTCGGGCTGTTGCTCATTGGCGGACAACATGGGGCTAGCGACCCCACCAATATTGCCTATGCGAAGTATCTGGCGGATTTAGCAGTGTCACTGGGGTTAATGCCAGCGCCTCAACCCTCCGATATCTTAAAGACCTCGGAGGTTTACCCTCGGATTTTTCGTACCGGCTTTATCGATGAAGTGGGGGTGAGCACCGCGCTTAAGGCCTGCGCTTGCCTAGCCCTGCCTTATCGAGATGGGGTATCGTTTCGGCGTGGCACATTGTTGGCGGCGTTGGCGCATGGCTGCGCGGTGGTCAGCACCCAGCCGCGTATCCATTTGCCAGAAGTGGTTGATGCGCAAAATATGTTACTGGTGCCGCCCGATAACCCAGCGGCCTTGGCCCAAGCCATTCGCCGCGTGTTAAGCGACCCGGCCCTGTGCCAAACTTTACAGCAGGGCAGCCTTGCCCTCAGCCAACAATTTCAATGGGGCACAATCGCACAAAAGACGCTGGCATGTTTTGACACAGTCGGCTAAAATCAACGCACATGAATTTAAAGCAATTTCTGGTCAAGGTGGGGGTTGCCAGCGGGACATTTTTGTTGGCAATGGGGTTATGGTATGCCAGCCTCAGCCCCATTGCCGCACAAACGCCAGCGCCGGTGCAGGCAACCAACACCCCCGCCGTGCCAGCCGCCACCCCCACCCGCCGCGCTACTGAGTTGGCGCGTATCACCTCGCCGGTGCGCGAGCAAGCCTTACGCGGCAATGTCAATATTGTCGGCTCGGCCACCTCGCCCCGTTTCTCAAAATATGAGGTGGCCTATGCCCCTGAAACCCCGGGCACGCCGGGCAACTGGGTTATCATCGGTGGGGGCGTTCAACAAGTGGATGGTGGGGTGTTGGCGGTCTGGAACACGCGCCCAATCTCAGACAGCGGCTACGCCCTGCGGCTGCAAGTGTTTAATATCGACAATACCATCAGCGAATCGGTGGTACGCAATATTGGCATTTCAAATACCTTTGGGGTGGCTGCACCCAGCAATGCCCAACCCGCCGCGCCCATCGCCGCACCTGTGCTCACCCCCACCCCAGCCGCGTCTAGCATCAACCTATCACTCATTCCCAAAGGCTTTATGCAAGGGGTTTGGTATGCCATTTATGCGTTATTAGGATTAGGGGCCTATGTGTTGCTCAAAAAAGTGCTCGGTTTCTTATGGCGTTTAATCTTCCGCCGCCCCATTGATTATGGAAAATAACATCGACGATAAACAGGCTTGGCGCATCATTGTGGGGTTGGGCAACCCCGGCAAACAATATGCCGACAACCGCCACAATGTTGGCTTTCATGTGGTAGATAAGTTAGCCGAAAAATACGGCCTAAAGTTTAATAAAATGCTCAATCGCGGCATTGCTGCCATCGGCGACATTGAGGGGCGCAGGGTGGTTTTGCTCAAACCACAAACCTTTATGAATGAAAGCGGGGTATGCGTGTCGCCAACCTTCAAATTCTATAAAACAGCCCCCAGCAACTTACTGATCATTTACGACGAGTTAGACATCCCCTTCGCCCAATTGCTGCTGCGTAAATCGGGCAGCGCCGGTGGGCACAATGGCATGAGATCGATCATCAGCAAGATCGTCACCCAAGATTTCCCGCGGCTACGGGTCGGTATTGGCCGCCCACCCGGGCGCAAAGAGGCCGCCACGCATGTGCTCGAAGATTTCACCCGCGACGAAGTCATTGCTATGCGTGATGTGCATGACCGCGCCATTGCTGGCATTGTGTTGTGGCTCAATGAAGGCATTGATAAAGCCATGAACAAAGTAAATGTGAGTGGATAGTATTCATTTTCGCCGATTTCACAACTTTTATCCTCTTTAGTATCCTCTCAATTATTAGGAGTGTTCCCCAAAGACATAATGCCGAATGCACTATCACTTCATATTTGGCGAGGGCTTTGCCCTCGCCAAATATGAAGTGATAGTGAGTTCGGCGAAAATTTGTTTTAATTTTCACTGTTTATTAAGAAGATACCTTCTATGGTATACAATTACATGTATATACTTTTGTATTCACATGTAATTGTGCAACCGAAGGATCAGCTATGCAA
>CAZLOF010000727.1:288-2519 GCA_964560745.1 uncultured Thermoflexus sp. | reverse complement strand
CCATTAACCACTAACCATTAACCACTAACCATTAACCATTAACCATTGACTACTCAGTGCCGCCATCGCCACCGTCTCGGCAATTTCGCTGAGCGCACCATAAGTATCGCCAGTGAGGCCGCCGAGTTGATTTACCCAATGGCGACACAACCATCGTGATACCAGCCACACCAATACAATGCAAATGGCGGCGTGGGTCAATTGCAACCATACTGTGGCTGGGTTATGCCCAATTAGCATAATAGCGCCAGTCATGAGCATCATTTGCACACTGGCGATGACAATATCGCGGCGTTGCACCAGATCGTGAAAACTTTTGCCGAGGCCGCCACCTCGTGCCGGTGGGTAAAAGGCAATGCCGTATAGGTCGGCCCAACGCGCCACAATCGGCGCTATTAGCGCCGCCCGCCACCAAGCACCACCCGCCGAAGCCAAAAAAGCCACCTTGAGCAAAAAAATAGCGATCAGCGCCATCGCGCCCATCGCCCCAATCCGGCTATCCTTCATAATTTCGAGCATTCGCTCACGGCTGCGCCAACTCATAGTTGCGTCAAAGGTATCCGACAAACCATCTAAATGCAAGCCCGATGTCAAGATTGCACTCATAACCACCACCAAAACAGCGCGGGCGAGTGGGTTCCACAACCAACCACTCAGCCACCCAACCGCTACGGTGATCGCACCGATAAATAGCCCCACCAACGGAAACCAACGCATCGAGCGCGTAATACTTATATTGAAATCGTCATCTTGCACCGGCGCACCCGGCAGTGGAATAATGGTCAAGAAACGAATGGCGACGGCAATTTGCTGAAACATAAGAGAAAGGGTGAGTTAGACGCTTAAAAACGGGGCTTTAATTGCGAAAATCTGCAAGTTTTTTCATTTCGCCCCAACAGTTAGGGTGGAAATTCGAAATATAATGTCAGTATAAACTAAAAAATATGACATTTTTAGACCCTTGGGCTTACCCCGATATTTCCCAGCTCGACGGCAATTTGGTGACCATTGAGCGTCTTAACCCTGAACGCGACATCGACGATCTGTATCGTGTTTCACATCACCCACCTGAATATCAAAACCTGTTTACCTTTATGTCATTTGGGCCATTTCAATCTAAATCAGCCATGCATTTATGGCTGAATCAGATTGTTGACAGCAAAGATCCGCTTTTTTTCTCGGTTTTTGATAAATCACGTCAAATGCGGGTGGGTATGGTTTCATTGCTTAATATTGTGCCAGCCCAAGGGCGGGTTGAGATTGGCAATATTTGGTATAGCCCTTTGGTGCAAAAAACAAAAATCAACACCGAAGTAACCTATTTATTTCTAAAAAGCCTATTTCGTGATTATCATTACCGGCGTTTTGAGTGGAAATGTGACAACGACAATGCGCCCAGCAAGCGGGCCGCCTTGCGCATGGGGTTTGTGTATGAAGGTTTGTTTCGCCAGCATATGATTGTAAAGGGCAAGAATCGTGACACGGCGTGGTTTGCCATCATCGATCAAGATTGGCCGGCGCTTGAAGCTAAATTCGAGTCATATCTTTCGGGCGCAGCCGATTCGTTGATGGCGCTAAATGTTGCTTATCGGCAATCACAATAGCCCAATTTGCCCGCTGCCCACCAAATCTGACAATGCCACCTGACCGCCAGCCCGCACTTGAGCCTCGAACGCTAAGAGCGCTTGTTTGCGGGGCAGCCCGCCGCCATAGCCCGTCAGCTTGCCATTGGCCCCAATCACGCGGTGGCATGGCACGATGATTGAGATCGGGTTGCGCCCATTCGCCAGCCCAACCGCGCGTGAGGCTTTCACATCACCCAAGCGCCGCGCCAATTCGCCATATGAAATAGTAACGCCGAAAGGAATGGTACATAACTCGGCCCACACACGCTGTTGAAATGGCGTACCTTGAGGTCGCAGTGGTAAGTCAAAGCTACTTAATTCACCGGCAAAATAGGCCTTTAGTTGGCGAACTGTTTCGGGCAATGGCGCGGTGTTCTCATCCCGCAGCCAATCGGTTGCCACCGTTGGGCCATATTGATGGGGTGTCATATATAACCCTGTCAATGCTGTGCCATCCGAGGTCAGCATCAGCGGGTCGATGGGGCTATCGATAATCGTGTAATAAACCATTTAATTACAAAGTTGGTTGGTTGATTGGTTGATTGGTGATTCACAAGTCATCAATCAACCAATCAACTAATCAACCAATAATCAACCAGATAAAGG
>CAZLOF010000727.1:0-278 GCA_964560745.1 uncultured Thermoflexus sp. | reverse complement strand
ATCAGTGGGTCGATGGGGCTATCGATAACGGTGTAATAAACCATTCAACCCCTCAACCCCAAATAATGAGTTGGCAATGGCGATTCACTCACGCTGCCATCGGGGTTGCGATGCACCCGGTAGCCGAGCGCCGCCGGGCGTGAGCTAACGATGCGCACCAGTTGCCCATCCACAAAATGCCCCGCCGCGCCATCGTCGCAGGCCAAGGTTGGCAAAATGTGGTTATTGGCTAACAGGTTGTGCAGTGATGGGCGGCGGTTTGGCTCGCCATCGTAATG
>CAZLOF010000726.1:0-2520 GCA_964560745.1 uncultured Thermoflexus sp. | reverse complement strand
GCCCCAGGCGCGCACTAAGCGGCACACTAATTTAATTTCGCAGCTTACCCAACACCAAGTTTTCAGGGTAAATTTGCACCCCAGCAACATCAGGATAATGCATCAAATTAAGCGCCTCCCCTTGCCGTGTAATCGCCATCAACTTTTTATTACGATCAAGCAGTCCATAATCAAAATGATCTAATCCACGTGGGGCTGGCCCAGCCCGATAATTGCCATTCGCCATATATTGTGCGCCATGTGCTGGGCAAGCAAAGATTTTGGCGTTTTCATCCCAATGCAAGCATTTACATGCCAAATGGGTACAAATATTGGCATGGGCATAAAGCTTATCATCAACATTGACCAACCATATCCCCAGCCCTTCGGTTGGCTTAAATAATATAGGCGAAGTATTTGAAGCAGGAATACCATCCCATCCAATAAAATACTTACGCAAACGCTCCCAGTTGAATCGCGGCATAGCAAACAAGGTGGCGGCGGTGGCACTCCCAGCCATTGCCAGCAGCATCGAAGCCGCCCACACATAATTTAAAAATTCGCGGCGAGTAATGACATCGAGAGGGGGCGGAGCAGAATTTAGAGGTTTTGCATTTGTTTGAAGGATAGATGTCGCCATAAATAGATCATATAGATAACATGACGAGATCGATAGTGACGGCAGTTGTCAAATAACAATGATCTTTGGCATCAGCGCCCCAACCCATCAGCGCCAACGCCACATTTGCCAGCCTGCCAGCAACACCGCCAACAACGTGCCCCACCAGCCCGCACCGATGCCAATTTGGTCGTTATAGAGCGCCGCAATAAAAGGCCGAATGACGAGATAACCCGCGAGTGGAACGACGGCAACAAGCGGTAACGCGGCAACGCCAAACTGCCGCCCCCGCAGCGGCAAGCGCGGCCCAAGCAACAGCAAGCCAACAATGAGCAACATCGTCAACAAGGTGACATAAAACTGAAGCCGATAGTCAACCCCATCAACCCCAGCCGCACGATAAGCGCTGAGCACCTCGGGGTAAGTGGGCAAGCCAAGCGAGGCAATACCCAAGGCCAATAGCCCAATTGCGCCGCGACAAGCCCACGCCACCACGTGTATCGTGGCCCACAATGCCAATATCAACGCTGCTGCCCACAACGGCAGGTAAAACCATTCATTTAAAAACACCCCAGCCCCGGGGGTGAAGTTGGTAAAGGTGGCTAAATCATGCCCATGCAAGGTAAGTGCGGCGGTTTTGTGCTGTGCCCAAGGCAAAAAATGGCTAAGCAGCAAAAGCAATGCCGTGCAGACAGGCCAAACCGAAGCTGTGTTATCTTTCATCATTCATCCAATTCGAACTTACCCGCCCAGTTAAAATGCCCTCATGCGTGCCATTATTTTACAAGACCACCTAACCTTCGAGCCAAATTACCCCAAACCAGCCCCAATCGCAGGCGAAGCCATTGTGCGGGTGACCTGCGCGGGGGTATGCAACACCGATATTGAACTGCAACGCGGTTACTTTGGCTTTCGGGGTGTGCCGGGCCATGAGTTTGTTGGTATCATCGAATCGATATCGCCCTACCCAAGCGGCTCAGCTCAATTTGCCCCCACCGATTTTAAAATAGGTGAGCGCGTGGTGGGCGAAATAAATTGTGTGCCGTGCGAGTCTCATTCACGCAATTATTTTGAACGCGCCCAAGACCCCAGCCGAAATACGCTCGGCATCGACCGGCGCGATGGCGCATTTGCCGATTTTGTCAGCCTGCCCATCGCCAATTTGCTGCGTGTGCCAGCCAACATCAGCGATGAAGAAGCTGTGTTTGTCGAGCCGTTGGCCGCCGCCTGCCAAATTCTTGAGCAAGTGCATATTAAAACCACCGACCGTGTGGTTGTGCTGGGCGATGGCAAATTGGGATTGTTATGTGCGCAAGTGCTTGCAACCGCTGGCTGCCATTTAACCGCCGTTGGCAAACATGCTAACAAACTGGCAATTTTGGGGCAACGTGGCATTCATACCCAATTGTTGGGTGAATGGGGCGGTGATCGAGTGGCAGATATGGTGGTGGAATGCACCGGCTCGCCGGCTGGCTTTGAGACCGCCCGCCGCATGTTGCGCCCACGTGGCACACTGGTGCTCAAAAGCACTTATCACGGCTTGCCACAGGTCAACCTCACCATGATCGTGGTCGATGAAATCAGCATTGTCGGCTCACGCTGCGGCCCTTTCGATGCCGCACTGCGTCTGCTGTCCGCCAAACGCATCGATGTGCAATCGCTCATTCACGCCCGTTACCCAATCGAGCAAGGCGTGCAGGCCTTTGAACATGCGCAGCGGGCGGGGGTGTTGAAGGTGTTGGTAAAGATTGATTAGGAATAAGAAAATAAAGCTCCTGCACTCATAGATGTTTGTCTATTTGACAAATTCTGAGGAATTACTCAAAAATCTATTAAATTGCATAAAATGAACACATGCGTAAAGTGCTTTTAGTGGATGATGATGTGTTTAACCGCGAGGCGGTGGGCATGTTTTTACGGCG
>CAZLOF010000725.1:0-2523 GCA_964560745.1 uncultured Thermoflexus sp. | reverse complement strand
CTCTAGGCGAAGGGGACTTACTGCATGTGATTCAAGAAAATCAAACTAGCAATCAATAAGAGGATTTGATTGGTGCTTTAAGTACGTACCGGAGAAAATTCGTAGAATGCCACAGAAGCTTTGTGCATCAGAATATGTATCGTCATGCTGAAGCTCTATTGACAGAGGTATCGTATCTTCAAAAGGAAGACAAATCAGTTTGAAATGATAAAATGGTTGAACTGGTTTATAGAGCGATGTCTCTAGTTCAATTTCGTAGGAGAAACTGCGTAGGTCTTTTGCAATTTCGGAGGCAGAAAATTTTACCATATTTCCACTCCTAACCTTTCGACCTATTTACGTTTGCCGATTGGCAGTTCACGGCCCAAGAAAACGATGCAATAATCATAAGTGGCTTCTTCTTTGCGCGCTCAGTTGTTTCTCATGGACTAATTTATCTATCGTTAGATTCGACACCGCAAAGTATATGGTTTGTGACGCGCATCACGCTGATTTTTGTGAAACCAGCTTACGATAGAAGCCTCTAGACACGACCCACTTATAACCCATGAAGAATCTCACTCGTCGAATGTGTTTCTGGCTCTCGTTCCTTGGAGGCTTCACGGTCTCTTATCTCATCAGCCTAATCGGCGTGGTTCTGGACCCGTATTGGGAAGACAATGGTGTCGTAGAGTTTATTCCCTGGAGTAAGCGCTGGTCGTGGGCCGCTTGGATGACGCCATTCTACCTCATTCCAACGCTGGGAATTGCCTTGCTATGGACGCACTTCGCCCGACCACATCGTTGAACTTCGTCCCCACAGCGTTGCGCGCAATTATATCATTGCTTACATTATTGGTCGTGAATGCATCACCGGGTTCAGCGATGTATCTCACGATGTAAATTAAGGAGCTTTTATGAAGTTAGTCGATTATCTCGCAGATGAATTTATGAAGGAAAATTCGATCGATCTCCGCAAAGATAAGCTGTCACTTCAACGGCTGACAGAAGCTGCCCAAGTAGCCTTGGAGAAGCTGCAACAAGAAATGCGAACCGAAGTGCATTTGCCGTTTATTTCGTTTTCTAGGGCGGGGCCGCTGCATTTGAAGGTGATGCTGGTGCGCGCTAAATTAGAACGCACGATCGACGAGCTGCAGTGAGATTGGATAGTCTAAGAGTACTACAACGCCTCACCACTTGAACGCGACATTGGCGAGAATGCCGTGATCGGTGATATCGCCGGTGCTGTTGCCGAAGGTATCGCGCGTCTCACCGCCCTTGCTGATTTCATTGGCGATTACCGCGCTGACATGTGGGGTGAACTCGAAGCCCGCGAAATCGATGATCTTGGCGAGGTTAATTTGGCGCGTGATGTGGATGGCTTCGCTTCGCTGACCTTCATAGTCACATAGCCGCGACCTCTCTCGCTTTCCAGCAATACGCTGTCAACGCGACATCAATCGTTACATTTGCGATTATTTATGCTTTGCCATTATTATTAATAGTTGTACTTATTGACATCAGCGAGTTCGAGAATTGCTTTTTAAATTGCAAGCTAAGGAGTCGCTAATGCGCCCTTGTACGCTTTTGATTATTGGTCTGATGACGCTCACGCAGGCTGCTCATGCGGAAACAATGAAGATTTCGCCTGGAGTTTATAAGAACTACCAGGATTATCTGGCGAAGGTCGAGCAAACGGATAGCGGCACCTTTGCGGTGTCACTGGATGGTAGCGGCTCCTATTTCGTCTATTGCCCGAGCAACGCCTCGTGCGGTTCCGTGACTGAGGCGCTTGGTAAATGCCGCGAGCTGAACGATATGGAGTGCAGGGTGTTTGCAAAAGGGAAGAGCCCTGAAGTCGAGTTCGAAATTGCCACGCGGGAAGTGAAGGCGACTGAGGGTGGCCTTGCGGACGCGCTTAATACAGACGCCATCAAGAAGCTGATTGTGGGAAATTCGCAGGTAGGCGAATACGAAAACAACGTCGCATGGCGGGAATATTTTTCCCCCAATGGCACATTCATCGGGCACGTTGACCCCAATACGGAATACACAGGTCGGTATGAGATCGAGAACAACTCGATCTGCTACGACTACGAAGGTACTGTGCATGACTGGTGCGCGAGAATCAGCGTAGAAAACGGCAACGTCCATCAATTCAACCTTGACGGAAAGCTTCAGATTGATCTTGAGGATACGCGTTTCATTCAGGGTAACGCTTTTGAGGGCGCGCGTGAGCCTGTTAAGTTTTAGTGACTGCAAAGGCGATCGAGAGTGCGCGCTGATATCTTGGCTGGGCTATTAAATCAAACGGCTACTTTTGAGTTTGTCCGGGATGAATTTTCCGCGCGCATCACGTAACAGAAGAGAGATCAACGCACCGTGATCGGCAGCGTCTGGTCGATCACAACCGCATCTTTTCGCAGCAAGCGGATGACGCCTTTATAAGTGCCAGGCTTCCAGCCGCCTTCTGGCTTCTTCTTGCCGACGAAAGAGAAGTATAGTGCCTTGGATTTCGGTGCGGTTTGGTCGTTTGAGGCGAGG
>CAZLOF010000724.1:0-2525 GCA_964560745.1 uncultured Thermoflexus sp. | reverse complement strand
GTATCAACCGGTTGCACCCCAGTGCTATAGGCGTAGCCATTGTCGGTGCGGTACCATAAATCGCTAGTTGGTGATAGCCGCTCGCCTTGGGTTTCGCCAATGATAGATATGATGCTGTCGCGGGTTAAGGTTTTTACCCGTTTAGCATTGCGTTTGGGCGCGTCATAAATCGTTGCCGATGTAATGACGCGCCCTTGCGAATGGGCAGACGTTTTTAATATTTCTGCTTCTTCACTTGCCAATATCTTGTTTGTTATGTTAAACGAAAGCCCTCCCCCCACTAACATAGAGAGCTTCAGGAATGTGCGACGTGAAGCCATGATCGAATGAGTTTACCTCACTGATAGATGGATACATCGTTTTATGGGTCTTTAGGCTGACAAAAATATGGATATCATTGGGATCTCGTTTGTTTAAATGGCTGGGATGAAGGCGGCAAGCCCGGCTAAATCTTTTTCGTAGGTGGTAATTGTGCCAGTGCCGTTAATGATTGAGACAGGTTGGGTGCGTAATTTTGAGGTGCTGACGACTTGCCCATGATGCACTTGTTTTTGCATTTGGTCTGCAAAATCTTGGACTGTTAATGATTTGCTGACATAATAACCCTGCACGGCATCACATTCATTGATGCGCAAAAATTCACATTGTTGTTCGGTCTCAACCCCTTCGGCTATCACTCGAATTTTGAGGGCTTTTGCCATGTTGATGATGGCTTTGATGACGCTGGCGCTGCTGTTGGCATCATCAATACGGCGGGTAAATGACTGATCAATCTTGAGAATATCGACCGGAAATTTGTGTAAACGGCTAAAAGATGAATACCCAGTGCCAAAATCGTCGATGGCGATGCGGATGCCTAACGCTTGAAATTGCGGCAAGATCGAGGTCGATTCGTCATCATCGGTCATGACGGTGCTTTCGGTTAATTCAAATACAATTAAACTGGGTGAAATATTGTATTCGCGCAATATTTTGAGCGTGTCGTCGTAAAAATATTTATTTTGCAATTGTTTGGCCGAAATATTAACGGCGATTGGAACTACCGCAATATTATCATTGAGCCATAAGCGTAGTTGTTGACACACCGCTTTAAATACCCAATTGCCCACCATTTGAATGAGGCCAGTTTCTTCGGCAATGGGGATAAACTTGGTGGGTGAAACTTGCCCATAACTAGGGTGGCTCCATCTTAGCAACGCCTCGGCCCCAATAATTTGATCGCTGATGAGGTCGGCTACAGGCTGGTAATGCACGATTAATTCGTTGCGTTCGACTGCATGACGCAAATTGACCTCCAGTTGCAGCCGTTCAATCGCCAATATATTCATATGTTTGCCATAAGACACATAGTTATTACGACCACGCTCTTTGGCGCGATACATGGCGGTATCGGCATTACGCAACAATATATCAATATTTTCGCCATCATTGGGGTAAATGCTAATGCCAACGCTGGTCGATACATTAACTTCTTGCCCTTTGATTACGCATACACGATTAAGCACCGACACCAAACGGGCCGCAAACTCTTCGGCCTGCGAGGTATGAATGAGATCGGGCAGCAAAATGACAAATTCATCACCCCCCAACCGCGAAATTTGCGCCCGCCCACGAATGAATGAGCGCAGCCGGTCGGCGACGATCACCAATAATTCATCGCCAGCATCATGACCAATCGAATCATTCACATTTTTAAATCGGTCAAGATCCATAAACAAAAGGGCAAATTGTGAATGGTTGGCTTTGGCGGCCGTAATGGCTTGATCGATTAGTTTGGTAAACAATACCCGGTTAGGCAAGCGTGTAAGCTGGTCGTAATGCGCCATCAGGTAAATGCGGTCTTCAGCGCGTTTACGCTCGGCAATGCCTTGCTCGATGCGCGTTAACATATTGTTCATCGACTCGGCCAAATTAGATAATTCATCGGGCGGGCCTGATATGGGCAGGCGGCTAAAAATACCGGATGATTCGGTTCCAACTTTGTGTACTTGGTTGGTTAATTTTGTAATACGGCCAATGACCAAATAATCAAACAACAAGCTAATGAGGCCGAGGATGGCAAAGATGGCAAATGATGACCAAAATAGATAGCCGGTACTGGCAACGACTTGTGCATAAATTTCACGTGGGCTGTCAACGCTATAAATAAGGGTTGGTTTATTCGAAATATCGCTAAAAAGTGCCGATGCAATCACCGTATTGTTGCCTTGCGTTTCAACATAAGTTGGGTTGTTATATAAATAGTCTAATAATTGTTTGTCAGCCGGAGATTGTTGATCTGTATTTGGGATTGTTTTTAAGGTGGTGGTTAGTTTGGTGCTGCTGTAAATCGCTTTAATAAGTGTGTCATCAAGGTTCCGCGTCATAATCACCGTGCCATAAATATCACCCTCGGCATTACTATTAAGAATGGGAATGGAGGCCACCAATACCGGGTTGCTATCGAGCAAAATTAAGCCAATAATTTCACTATTGGCGGTGGTATGTTTTAGCAAACGTCCACTTGGCGATGCTTCGCTCAGTAA
>CAZLOF010000723.1:0-2526 GCA_964560745.1 uncultured Thermoflexus sp. | reverse complement strand
CGCAAAAAAGGGTATTTTCAAGATATCACCCCCGTCAAAAGATGTATATCCCCAAAAACGCGGTGCAATCACCCCAAAATTTAAGCAAAAAGAAGCGAAATCTAATTTAAATCTTGACGCAAAACTTTTTTTCAATGACAGACTCCTAGATACCAATGGAATATAACTTGATTCGTCACAAGATGATTTAACAGTTCATTTATTGTAATTTCTAAATAATTATTTTTTTTAATGGAGGCATTGATGAAAAAGAAACTTAATCTATCGTTAGCCGTTTTAATGGCAGGCAGCATTGCGGTGAGTGGGTGCGCCCCGGCGGCCATACGCACCCCAACCAGCGGCTCAAACCAAATCGTGATGGCAGCACCCATCAACCCAATGACGCAAGCCAGCATTTTTGCACAGCCTGTGCGTTTGCACCCGGATTTGGTTGAAATGGCAAAGACAGCCGCCAATGAGCGTGTGGCTGTAATTGTGCAAAAGGCCAACGAAACTGATGCAGCCGAGCAAGCGATTGGTGAATTGGGCGGCGAAATTGTTGATCGCTTAAGTATCATCAATGCGCTGGTGGTCAATATTCCAGCGGGTGGGGCTTATCAATTGGCCCAAAACCCAGCCGTGCGCTGGATCTCGCCAGATGCGCCGGTAGAGAAGACCGCCGCATGGAACCCTGACGTCAATGTCGCCAATTTGAAAAATGCTTTTAATGCCTCCATTAAGGCTACTAACGCATGGGATCGTGGTTTGACAGGCAAAGGGGTGACCATCGCTCAACTCGACAGTGGCGTATCGGCTTTGGCTGATGTTTTTGATGGACGCATATTGGCTACTGCAACCTATAGCGGTACCACGGGCGCAAGTGGATGGGATGTGTATGGACACGGCAGCCATGTCAGCGGCATCATGATGGGCAGCGGCAAATCATCGGGCGGCAAATATATTGGCGTTGCCCCAGAGGTGAACCTTGTCAGTGTGCGGGTTAGCGAAAATGATGGTTCGCTCAAAGTGTCGAATGTCATTTCGGGCATGCAATGGCTATTGGCGAACAAAGATAAATATAACATTCGCGCCGTCAATATTTCGCTCAATAGCTCGGTGATGGAGTCGTACTTGACCAGCCCATTGTGCGCCGCGGCAGAGATTTTGTGGTTTAATAAAATTGTGGTGGTGACCTCAGCCGGTAACGCTGGCTCCAAGAACTTATACCCACCCGCTAACGACCCCTTTGTGATTACAGTTGGGGCTGTTAATGACAAAGGCACGACCAGCATTGCAGATGACACAGTTGCCACCTTTTCTGGTTATGGCACGACCCCGGATGGGGTGGTCAAGCCTGATCTCGTTGCCCCGGGCGTGAATATTGTGGGGGCGTTGGCTTCATTGGGTAATAAACTCAGCAAAGATCATCCGGATCATATTGTCGATAGCCTGTTCTTTCGTATGTCTGGCACATCGATGGCGGCCCCAATGGTGACGGGTGCGATTGCGCTTTTGTTGCAAGACGAGCCAAATTTGACCCCAGACCAAGTGAAATATCGCTTGACCAGCACCGCCAACAAGAATTGGCCTGGTTATAACAAAACATAAGCTGGCGCAGGTTACTTAGATATCGACAAGGCCATTGGGAACAATAGCACAACTAAAACAAACACCAGTGTTAAATACAATTTGCTCATTCAACCTACCGGAATTTTGAAAGGGCTATGGGATTCGGTAAGTTGGACGGCGGTAAGCTGGACAGCGGTGAGTTGGACAGCGGTAAGTTGGACATCGGTGAGTTGGACGGCTGACTGGAATAGCACGACTTGGGATTAAACACCCAATAACAGCCCAACAAATTTTGCCTAAAATACACTCCCCAGTTCATCATGAACTGGGGAGTGGATTTTAGGCCTGATGTCTTTATAACCCCAACCAACGCGCCAAAGTTGCCCCTACCCCCAGCATGTTTAACGAAATGGGCAACAATAACACGCCAAGACAATTCATTCGCCGCCCACCCACAAATACCGGAATAAGCCCAATGCTTGTGCCAACTAACATGACGGCTAAGCCAGCCCAACCCGTAAAAACGCCAGTGGTGGTAATGGCAATGAGGCCCGCGCTAAGTGCGACGGCGCGTGGGTGAATGTGGGCAACAAGTTGGCTCATTTTGTGGCTGCTAACCCACAATAAGCCAAAAGCCAAGATTGCACAGATGCCAATGGCCGATACACAAAGCGCAAACAGCCGCCAGCCAAATGGCACAAACGTGCTGGTCAACATCCATGCCATGCCGCCTCGGGTTAGCCCCACCCCGGGCACAAAAAGTAATAAGAGGCTGCCCAGAAAATAGGTGGTTTTAGAAGCGCCTTGCGAAATAAGAAACAAGCGATCTCCGCGAATCGCGGTAGCGTGACCCGCCAATAAACCACCAATGCCCCCACTCACCACCGGCATAACGCTGGCAAACAACCCGCCCAAAGTGCCTGTAAGCCCGCCACGCAGCACCTCGCTCGGCTGCGCATCGAAAGTATGCCGCGTTTG
>CAZLOF010000722.1:0-2533 GCA_964560745.1 uncultured Thermoflexus sp. | reverse complement strand
CAGCAAACAACGGGTTGCCTTGATCGGCTCATATGCCTACACCAAGCTTTTCCCCGATGGGGGTGACCCAGTCGGGCTTGAAATTCGTTTAAATGACATCGCCTTTCGCGTCATTGGTGTGCTGAAAGAGCGCGCGGGCGGCACACAAGGCAGCGAAGACGACAGCATTATTATCCCGCTCACCACTTTCCGCGAGCGGATGCAACCTTTAAAGAATGCCAAAGGGCAAACGGTAGCCGGTTTTGTATTGGCACAAGCCGCCGACCAAGACAAAGTCGATGCAATGGTGCAACAAGTAACGGATGTGCTGCGCCAAGAACATGGCATTCAGTTTGCTGGCGAAGATGATTTTTCGGTCGGTTCACAACGTGATTTGCAAAATACCGTGGGTGCGGTCACCGGAGCGTTGACGATTTTTCTTGCCGCCATTGCCGGTATCTCGCTATTTGTCGGCGGCATTGGCATCATGAATATTATGTTGGTGAGCGTGACCGAGCGCACCCGCGAGATCGGTTTACGCAAGGCCATCGGCGCTCGGCGCAGCATTATTCTGATGCAATTTGTCGCCGAGTCGATCTTTTTGTCGCTGTTGGGCGGCACCATTGGCATTGCCTTGGGTTGGGGCATGGCCCAATTGGTCGTCATTTTCTCAAATGGTTCATTCCAAGCCTTGGTTACACCCGGTTCAGTGGCCTTGGCCTTTAGTTTCTCGGCGTTTGTCGGCTTGGTGTTCGGGGTATATCCGGCGTGGCGCGCCTCGCAGCTTAACCCAATTGAGGCCTTGCGGTATGAGTAAGTAGGAAAGGCTGAAGGGTGAAAGATAAAAAGTGAAAGATGAATTTAAAGCCAAAGCTTAGATATTTATGGCTTTGGCTTGTTTTGAAATTTGTGCCATTAACATCCCGACCACAAACCACGCAAGCCCAATTAAGACAAATAAACTGCGCTGAATCATTTCGATCAAGATAAAAGTGCTGGTGTATTGCACTAAAGACGTACCCCATGCTTGCGCCAATGCTTCAGTGTAATTGTATGGGTTGGCAATATAAATGCTGATGAACAAACCAAAAGTAATCAGCGACAACCCATTAAGGTAAGCAAAAGGTTTGTGCCGCAAAATGCCAATGCTGACAATGGCATGGGTGATAAAAAATAGGCTGAGCGGCAAGCTAAATAAGATCCAATTTTCGAGCATGACACCAACCAACGACAATACCAGCATGATAAGCCCAGCCGCCACCGCAATACGGCTGCTTAATGAACGCGGGATAAGCCTTGCTAACCCGACCAAAGCCAAAGCGATGGTAGGATAAATCAGAACAAGCGACGCTGTTTTACTAGCGCGACTGGCAAACGTGTCATCGCCATTCAAAATCACCCATAAAATAATCCAAGCGATTCCACTCATCATGGTTGCCAACGCAAATAATCTGGCACGCGTTATTTCATTCATGTGTTGTATCTCCTGAAAATATTGTTTTGGAACACTCACTGTTAAATCGACGCTCGTGTCAATGAGTAGCGCCAATCGCGCTATGGGCGGCTCAAGATGAGCCGCACGCCAAGCATCCCGAAAACACAATTGCATTTGCGCGCCAAATTCTTGGCGAAAAGCCTTTGGGTATAAGTACAGCAGGGTGGCATAGATACACTCAACCCGTGTTGGCATACTCATAGGCGGCCTCCTGTCAAATCGCTGTTTGGGCCAATGCTGAGCGCCGCCGATAAGCTAAGTTGTTTGCGGGTGGCTTGGGCAATGATCTTATTAAGCCGGTCTAACTCGGCGTGTAACACCTTTGCCCCCAAGCCCGATAAACGATAATAGGTGCGGCGTTCATCATCAATTGCAGGGTCGGGGCGCTCGCCTGATGTCTCAATCAGGCCATCGTTGAGCAGGCGCTTGATTGCGCCATAAAGCGTGCCCGGGCCAAGCCTCACTTCGTCATCGGTGCGCGTTTTTACCTCACGCATAATGCCATAGCCATGTCGTTCTTCATCAGCCAGCGCCAGCAAAATATGCAACACAGGCGTTGAAAGCGGCAAAAAAGTATTGGGGGCAGGGTGTGTCATCTTTATTCCACCACAATCGTGATGCTGGCAGGTTCAGGCTGCGCTAAACGAAAATGAGCCGCATTGCCCATCACCACTGTGATGGTATGACTCCCTTTGCTTAATTCAAGCTCACGTGAGGCCAAGGGGTCTTTGCCAGCATGAACATATACCGCTGGTTGATCGCTAGGGATGAGTGCCCCAACAGCTACGGAGGTTGCAGGCGTATCAACAAAAAAATGTAAATGCCCTTCGCCATCTTTAATGTCTGGCCCGGCTGGGGTTAATGTGAAATTGTTGCTTTGCACTTCAATCAATACTTTAGGGCCTTTCACCGTGGCATTATTGGCTGGTTTGGTGATGGTAAGGCTGGGTTTGTTGCTTTGGGCAGCGCAGGCCGCCAATGCCAAGGCCATAAGGCCAGTTAGAAGGAGGTGTTTGGCTTGCTTTTTCATTTGGGTTTAAAAAATTTAAAGACTATTAC
>CAZLOF010000721.1:0-2542 GCA_964560745.1 uncultured Thermoflexus sp. | reverse complement strand
ATGCATAACCCGACAATGAGTCAAAAATCACATGCCAAACAGTAACGCCTAAAGTCACTACCAAACTATTAATCATCCATTGAACGTAAAATTTGTTTTGGGTCACGAGGCGATCAAAGTTGCTCAAGCTAAATGCTGGAATGAGCACTGGCGTTAAAGGTGGGTTTGATAAAATAGGCGTAAGTGCATTCGCAAACAACCAATACATGGGAAAAAGCGCAATAAAGGTTGTGAATATAAGTATCAACCAGATTAACACTTTACCAAGTGTAATTCGGCGAAAAGGCGAGACAGTAAGTGACTGGGTCATATTGTAGATGAGGTCTAATACTCCACATCACTGCGGAAAATGCGGAACTGAAACACTGCCACAACGGCAATCATGACAAACAATACCAAAGCTTGCGCACTGGCAACGCCCATGTCAAAATCTTTGAAAGCACTATTGTAAATTTGAGTGACAATCGTTTGAGTACTGTTAGCAACCCCACTCGGCACCATAACATAAATCTTGTCAAATACCTCAAAACTTGCAATCGTATACACGACCAATAAATACAAGGTCGTTGACTTTAGCAGTGGCACTGTAATCGTCAACCATTTACGAATGGGGGATGCACCATCCAACTCAGCAGCTTCATAATATTCAGTCGGAATACTGCCAATCGCCGCAGAATACAAAACCACCGCCGTTGCAGGAATCGTCAATAATGTGCTAACGATAATACTCCACATCGCAATATCTGGATCACTCAGCCAACGAACTGGGGTCAATCCAAGCAACCGAAAGATATAATTAGCAAAACCCCACTGTGCGTTATAAATATAGGCCCATGTCATCCCTATCAATAATGCACTACTCACTGCCGGCAGATAATAGGCCGCTCGAAAAAAAGTGCGCTTTCGATGACTCAAGGGCTGAATAAGACTAGCCAGAATCAGGCCTAACATCACGTTCACAAATACGGTAGACGCGCTGTATAACAGCGTATTGCCGATAGCCTTAACAAACACCCCATTGGTTTGGGTAAATGCCGTGACATAATTTCCCCATAATGGATCCATCCAACGACCACCGCGCACCAAACTATATTTCTGAAATGAAATGATAAAGGTCCAAATAACAGGTGCAAACGTGAATATCACAAAGGTCAACATACTGGGCAATATGAATAGATAGCTCCAACCATATTTACGAAAAAAACGTGTGATATTCATAAAATTAATTTTGCCGAACTTACCTACTGACCACAACCTTGCCGTGAGCAGTTGATAAGTTCGGCAATTTAAAACTTGAGGCTATTTAGTCGAAATCAATTTATTTGCTTCGTCTTCAATCTTCTTCATTGCCTCTGCTGGTTTTGCCTTGCCAAATAACACATTTTGGTATTCGGCATGGACCAAACGTGTAAGCTTCGCCCATTCAACGATGAGTGGTGTCGCATACATATCAGGTAGCACTGGCAAGAACTTATCGAGTGGGTCATTGATCTTCACACTCTTACGGGCGGCTGGGGCAAGATAAAAACCAGATGGCACACTGCTTCCGGGTGGAATATCCACCTGAACCTCATTACTGGTCAGGTAACGGCCCAAATCCATCGCCGCCTGCTTCTTGGCCTTATCCGTAATTTTGCTGGCCACGCCAATTAAACCTACAGCGCCGACCGTGAGCTTATTCCCATTCATCGTTGGGTGAGGGTAAATCTCAAAATTCACTTTTGCACCCTTAAATGCCACGCTCGGGCCAGTCGCATCTACGATCATTGCAAGTTGCTTGTTTTGGAATCCGCCCTTTACATCTGCGTCTTTCATGGCACCAAAATCGGGAGGGGTCACTTTATGCACCAATGCCAAATCAGCAAAACGCTGCATCCCCTTAGCGGCGGCGGCAGTATTAAAACCAAATTTACCGTTCTTATCGATAGGGCGCACGCTTGGATCTTCGTTCATCCACAAAGCCCAAGTATTTACTACGCCCGGGTCAACAAAGCCGCTAAAGCCGTAAACTTGTTCGCCATTGGCACGCTTGAATGTGGTCTTCTTCGCAACCTCAACAAACTGATCCCACGTCCAGTCCTTCGGTGGCATCGGAACCTTGGCCTCATCAAACACGTCTTTATTGAGGTAAATACCCATAGGTACCACCCACAACGGCCATGCATAGGCCTTCCCATCGCCACCAATACGAGTGACATCCAACACATTAGGCAAAATATCAGCCTTATCTTCCGCTGTCAAATACTCATCTATAGGAGCCGCCAGACCATCTTTGACCCAGCTTGGCAAGCGGTCACTTGGCATACGCCATAAGTCGATCCCTTGACCACTTTGTAGCGCAGTATTCAACTTTGTAAAGCCCGCATCATCCGGCGCATAGCCAGTAATGTCAACCTTAATGTCCGGGTTATCGGCCATAAACTGTGAAACCGCATTATCAAACGGGTTCCCAAATGCATTCCCTGGAGTGTATCCTAACACCCATAAATTCAAAGTTCCCTTATATCCGCTGCTGCTTTTACGAACAGGGCCACCCTTAGCC
>CAZLOF010000720.1:0-2546 GCA_964560745.1 uncultured Thermoflexus sp. | reverse complement strand
ACCGGCTTGCACTGCGGCGATCAATGAGGCCTGAATCTTGGCAAAAGGTTGGGGTTGATTAACCCACTTATATTTGCCTTCAAAGGCTTTATTAAACTCAGGGATAGCTTTGCGGTAATAGGCGTTACCAACGGCTTCATCGGCCTTGGGGTCTTCATTCTTTTCGTCATATTGCAGCCAGCTTACAAATGGCTTGGCGGCTGGGGCTGCGGTTGGCTCGGGAGCTTTGGTCGCGGGCACTGCGGTGGGGGCAGGGGCCGTCGTCGGCGCTGGCGCTGAGGTTGCCGCAGGTGCGGCTGGCTTCGGCGCATCGGTAGGCTTGGGGGCTGGGGTTGCGGCTGGGGCACAGGCGGCTAACACCAATGCAGCCGATACAGCCATAACCAACGGTCGGATATTGTTTTTCATTTGTTCTCCTTTTTTGTTTTTTAATAATCACATTAAAAACAATACGTCTTGTCTTTAATGAAACAAACATTTAAAGTATCTTCTCAATAAAACAGGGTGAATAAAACAAATTTTCGTCAAAATCACTATATGGCCTTTGGGGCAAGGGCTTTGCATCTGCTCCCAAAGGCCATATAGTGATTTTGGCATTACATCTTTTGGAGTTTACCCTTAATTATTGAGAAGATGCCTATTAAATTTATAAAGTCCCTTGCAATGGTTCACCGGCAAAAGCCCGTAACACATTGGCATAATAAACACTCTGGCCCGAATGCCGAGCATCATTACAACTGCCGATATGCGGCGTAAGAAATATATTGGCCTCTGGTATGTTTTTTGCCAAACTTAGCAAGGGGTTATCTGGGGTAATCGGCTCCCATTCATAAGTGTCAAATGAGCCACCCGCCAAATGCCCACTGCGAATGGCATCTGCGACGGCATGTTCGTCGATAACGCTGCCACTGCCCGCATGACACAACAACGCTCCTTTTTTCATCGTGGCAATCCGTTCAGCATTCAGCCACAAATCCATTTCAGCCGCATAAGGCAATAATGACACCACAATATCACTTTCTGCTAAAACAGCGTCGGGGCTGCGATACGAAATCTTTAGCTGCTGCTCAAGGGTATCAGGATATTGTTGACGTTTAGAATATAACACATGGCAACCCCAAGGTTGTAAAAGTTTTACTAACTCGGTGGCAATTTCGCCAAAGCCCAAAATGCCGACGGTTTTGCCGGTCAGCAAACGCACCCGTCGAGTTTGGCTCCAGTTAAACGCAAAGATATCTTCGGTCGTGCGCTGGGCGGCTTTGCCAAAGGCTTCGGGCAATTGCCGTAAGGTGTTTTGCAATGGCATCGCCGCCCGCAACAATACCAGTATCTGCATCATCATTTGCTCGGCCACGGCCAACACCCCAACCATAGGCTGCAAACATACTGGCACACCCAACTCGCGGGCAGCCTCTAAATCGATATCATAAGATAACGAACCAATTCGCTGAATAATCTTAAGATTTTTGCCAGCCTCAATCAACTCACGATCAACCACCCCAGTCCGCTCAGTAATCAATGCATCGGCAGTGGCAATATGAATTAACAATTCGCTTCGTGTTACTTCATTGGTGCGCAACATGGTTATGCTGCAATTACTGGGCACAGCCTCTAGTCGCCATGCACGTTGCTGTTTACCCAAAGGGCACAAATAAAGTATGTGTCTGTTTGCTAAAATCATGTATTATGAATGATAAATTTGCAAATCGCCAAAAACAATATACAAACTCCATTATACTGTATCATACTATTTTACTTTACAATTTGTGTAGTAAATAGATACAAATTCGATTCATGAGCATAGATTCAAGCACCGCCACCATCGGGATACGCATTAACGCATTACGCAGAAAACATAATTTAAGTTTACGCGACTTGGCAGAAAAGTCGGGGCTTACAGCCTCATTCCTCAGCCAAGTTGAACGTGGCATGGTCAATACGTCCATCGATTCGCTACGCCGAATCACTAACAGTTTAAATATTTCGTTAGTGGAACTATTAGAAGAGTCACCTTTACAAACGATTGAAGGAGAACCCACCGCGTCACCGGCTACCCGCCAACATTTGCCGCCTATTACCGCCACCATAAATGGGACATCTCAGCCATTTTCGCCAGTGATTCGTGCCAACAATCGCCCCACCCTGCATTTTCCCGATTCTGGCGTTACCTACGAATTACTAACCTCGAGCCGAGCTTATAAGGTTGAGGCATTTTTAAGCAAGCTGGCCCCCGGCACCGATATTCCGGCCCGGCCTTTGCCAGAGCCAACCGAGCAATTTGTCTATGTGCTAAATGGGTCGTTGCTGGTCGAATTGATCGACAAGCATTATGTACTGAATACGGGTGACTCGATGTATTTTGATGGCATGATCGTAACGCGCTTTGCTTGCGTCGGCAGCCAAGAAACATCGGTCATTTTTGTTATTACGCCGCCCGTATTTTAACTAAAACCTCGGCAAGGCGGCTTATCAATATATACACCGAAATCATCATTAGAGCAGATTCCGAGTTGATGAAGTCTTTTACCGATTTCACTATCTATGCC
>CAZLOF010000719.1:0-2558 GCA_964560745.1 uncultured Thermoflexus sp. | reverse complement strand
AAAGGCGCAAATTTGGGTGAATTGACCGGCATCAACATGCCGGTTCCGGCAGGGTTTGTGGTGACAACGGCGGCCTACGATGCTTTCATTGCCCAAAACGCTTTGGCAGAACTGATTGCGCGTGAGGTGGCACAGACCAACTTTACCGACAGTGCCGCCGTAGCGCAGACCGCCCAAACCATTCAACAAGCCATTGAAGCCGCACCCATGCCCGACCCCATTGCCCAAACGGTGCGCCAAGCACTGCATGGGTTGGGCAAAGTGCATAGTGACAGACCCGTTGCGGTGCGTTCAAGCGCCACTGCCGAAGATTTACCCGACGCGGCCTTTGCCGGGCAACAAGAAACATTTTTGAATGTGATCGGAGAGACGGCGATTTTAGACGCAATACGCGGATGTTGGGCTTCGTTGTGGGGCGAGCGGGCGCTGGTGTATCGCCATCGCCAACAAATTCAGCATCTCGACACCAAGCTGGCGGTGGTGGTGCAACAAATGGTGGCGGCCCAAGTGGCCGGCGTGATGTTTACGGCCAACCCGCTCAACCATGAACGCGGCGAAATGGTGATTGATGCCAGCGAAGGTTTGGGTGAGGCGGTGGTATCGGGGTTAGTGACACCTGATCACTATGTCATCGATCAGGTTGACAAGCGCCCAATGCGGATTAAAACGCGGCAAATTGGGCGGCGCGAGGTTCAAATTCGCAGCAAGGCCGGTGGCGGCACCGAAACCATTCAACAAAACACCCCCACCCAACAAGCCGCGCTCAACGATACGCAAATAAATACGCTTGCAGCGCTGGGCAAACGTATTGAGCAGCATTATGGTGCAGCGCAAGATATTGAATGGGCGTGGGCCGCCGACGCGCACGGCGTGAGTCGTTTGTATATTTTGCAATCACGGCCCATCACCACGCTCAAGCCGCCTTTAAAATTGGGCAAGGTACAGCGCATGTTAGCCCAAACATTGGGCGATGTCATCCCCATGCGGCCTTATCCATTTGATATGAGCAGCTCGGCAAACATGGTTTTGGGTGGCATGATCAAGATTATGCAAGGGCTGTTTGGTTTAAACATGCCGCCACTTGCGTCGGTGTTGGTTGAAAAAGAGGGGGTGATAACAGAAATCATGCCACAACCGATCACGCCGAGCAAACATACGCCGCTCGCTATTTTGCGGGCGTTGCGCCAAGCGCAGCGCCTCACGGTTGCCAATTGGCAATCTGACCCCACCCCCGCCGCACTGCTGGCCCGCGCTCAAACCTTAGAATCGCAAGACTGGGCCAATTTAAGCTGGGCCGAGGTGATTGGTGTGATGCAACAAGCCGGTGAGATTGGCGATGCCGTCTTAACCTTGCGAAAGCGCTATTTTCCGGCTATGATGTTGGGGCGGGCGCGAATGGAAATGCTGTTGCGCTTGGCTGGGCAATCACAATACAGCGAGGCGCTGACCCAAGGCATTTTGACCCAAACCGAGCAAACCAACCGCGCCCTGCAAACGCTGGCCGATGATATTCGGGCCGATGCGGCTTTGCGGGCCTTGTTTGCCAACCATGAACCGACGGCATTATTGCAACAACTCCCCCTTGCCGCGCCAGCATTTTTTGCCAAATTCAATCAATTTTTGTTGCGTTATGGCTACCGCGAAACGAGTGTTGCGCTGGCCTCGCAACCAACTTGGAAAGACCAACCCGAAGCCCCTTTAGGGTTGCTCAAAGTGATCGCGGCTGCGCCAGCCACTCCCCCCGCCCACGCCAATTGGCAAGCCACCCGCGATGCCATTTTAGCCAAAAGCTGGCTAGGCAAGCCGATTGCGCGTGACCTGTTTAAACGCACGGTAAACACGGGGCGGGTCTTTATGCTGTTCCGCGAAGATACGCATTTTTATGTTGTCTTGGCATACCCGGCCTTGCGGCGTGGCGCGTTGGCCTTGGGGCGGCGGCTGGTGGCGGCGGGCGCGGTGAATGAGGCCGAGGATGTTTTTCATTTGCGGCTAGATGAGTTGGCGGCCTTGGACGAACATCAACTGAGCGACCCAGTGGTAACGCAGGCGATTAAGACCAAAATGCAAACCCGCAAAGCCAAACGAGCCGCCCTCGCCAATACACCGCTCATCGACCCACGCGCCTTTGCCCACGCCGACACAAACGAAAAAGCCGCCGACACAACCGGCGCTATTTTGCGCGGCACGGCTGGCAGCACTGGCATCACCGAAGGGCCGGTTTGCATTATTAATGGCCCCGCCGAGTTTGGCAAACTAAAGCCCGGTGATGTGTTGGTTGCGCCAAACACCAACCCGGCGTGGACACCGCTATTTTTAAACGCGGCTGCGGTGGTGGTAAATGCGGGTAGCGCCATGTCGCACGCCGCCATTGTGGCCCGTGAATATGGCTTGCCTGCCGTGATGGGGGCCTATAACGCCACCCAAACCTTGCGCGATGGTCAGCGGGTGCGGGTGGATGGCGGGCGCGGGTTGGTGTTTGATCTTGACGCGAATTAGCGTAAATTCCTAAAAGACGAAGGCCGATTCCACCAGCCAATAAAACAAATATTAAAGAGGAT
>CAZLOF010000718.1:1529-2560 GCA_964560745.1 uncultured Thermoflexus sp. | reverse complement strand
CCAGCGCAGAGAGGTCAATATCGGCATGTCCAATTCGTTTGGGCTGGGTGGGCAAAACGCCTCGATTATTTTGGGCAAAGTTTAGTTGACAGTTGATAGTTGATAGTTTTTATCCACGATTACTATCAACTATCAACTGTCAACTATCAACTGTCAACTCATTAAGCTGATGAACGATAAACAAGCCCTTGCGCAGATTGTGCATGACGAGTTGCTAAAGCGCTATGGCACACCCAAATGGACGAAATTGGATGGGGTGAGCGAATTGGTTTCGACTGTTTTGTCGCAAAACACCAACGATGGCAACCGCGATTTAGCCTATTCACGCTTGCGGGCGCGGTTTCGCACCTGGGAAGATGTGCGTGATGCTGACCCCGAAGCCGTAATTGATGCCATTCGCCCGGCCGGGCTAGCAAACCAAAAAGGGCCGCGTATTCAAGCCGCACTTAGCCACATTACCCACCAACGCGGCAAGCTCAATATTGATTTTTTGGCCGAGTTGCCAGTCAAAGAAGCACAAAAATGGCTGATGTCGATACACGGCGTTGGCCCCAAAACAACCGCCATTGTGTTGTTGTTTTGTTACAACATGCGGGCTTTTCCGGTCGATACGCATGTGCATCGTGTAAGTGGGCGGATTGGCATGATTGGCCCCAAAGTGACCGCCGACGAAGCGCATGAGATTATGAATGATTTATGCCCAGTTGGCGCACAAGGCCCATTTCACCTTAATATTATTCGGCATGGGCGCGAAGTGTGCCATGCCCGCAAACCCGAATGTGAACGCTGTCCATTAACCACATGGTGCGACCATTTTAAGCAAAACAAACAATGAATAATCGAACTCAAGCCTTGCTTGAATTGGCCCGCACGATGGATGACGCGGCGCTGACGCAATTAACCAATTACGCCCAATTTTTGCTGTGGCAGCGCGATTATTCGCCAACCCTGGCAACCCACGCCGCTCAAGAATGGCAGGTTTCGCTCATTGATCAATTCAAGCTGGCGCGTATCAGCGCCTCGGGCAACAG
>CAZLOF010000718.1:0-1519 GCA_964560745.1 uncultured Thermoflexus sp. | reverse complement strand
AATGGCATGGAAGTGAGCATGGGCATTGCGATGGCTGGCGATGAAACCCGCCCCAGTATTTTAGCGCACCCGCCCTTGTTGGGCGAGGCGATTATTGCTTATACACAAACCTTACCCGTCGCGGTGAAATCGCCGCAACTGCGTTTTAGCATTGCCATTCGTGATGGGGCGCAAATGGCGGCCAATAATTTGGTGGCGTTTCGGGTGCGGGTCAATGGCTGGCGTTTATGGTCAACCCATACCAATGTGCAACGTTGGCAATCGTTTAGTGTGCCGCTACCTATTGACCCGGGCAGTGTTGTGTCGATTGAATTATGCACCGAAGCCATCGGTGAACATCGGTTTACATGGGCAGCATGGGGCGAACCAATGATTGTAGGGATGAAGGTTGAAGGATGAATCTCTTTCAACCTTCAACCTTCATCCTTCATCTTTTTTATTATGAAGATTGTATTTATTGCCCCATTTGCTAGCACCCCCAAGGCCACTGTCAGTGCACGGATGGTTCCGATGGCAACGGCATTGGTGTCGCGTGGGCATCAGGTCAATATTCTCATCCCGCCCTATGATAATGTCGCCGATAGCGGGCAAATTTGGGAATATGAGGGGGTTTCGGTTGAAAATGTGCGGCTGGGCAGCAACCCCAATTCAGCACTTGGTTATCTCAGCCAAGCCAATAAGTTGGCAGCGCGGGCACTTACCATTCTGCCCGATCTCATTCACGTATTTAAACCAGTGGGGCCGGGGGCGTTGGCAATGTGGCTGTTGCAAGTGCTGCGGCGCAGCACCATTCCCATTTTTGTAGACAATGACGACTGGGAAGGCGCAGGGGGCTGGGTCGATATCAATAACTATGGCTGGCTGCAAAAACAGGTGATGATGTGGCAAGAACGCTGGTGTTTGCGCAATGCCGCTGGCGTAACCTGCGCCAGCCAAACATTGATGCAACGCACCCACGAATTATGTCAACCCAAAGTGCCGAAGTTGGGTTTATTGCCAAATGGGCCAGATGCCAGTGTGCGGGCCTATGTGTCTGATCAAGAACGCAACCGGCAAGCCTTGCGCAATTTTTTTGGCTGGGGCAATGAGCCAGTGATTATTTATGTTGGCACAGTGCCGAATGGGCATGATATGGATGTGGCCGTGCGGGCGATGGAACGCGTTAGCCAAGTGCATCATCGGCTGCGTTGGTGCATCATTGGCACAGGCGAGGGGATGCCTTCGTTACGGGCCATGGTGAAAGAGGCCAATATTAGCGGCGCAGTTGAGTTTCATTCGTTTATGCCACATGAAGACGTGTTGCAGCGCATGGTTGCGGCAGACATTGCCATTTACCCATATCGCGATAACAATATTAACCGCGCCAAATGTGCCGGCAAAGTGGTTGACTATATGACCTGCGGCAAACCGATGGTGGTGAGCGATATTGGCATGAATCGGGTTTATGTTGAGCATCAACATAGCGGGTTGCTGACCCAGCCGGGCAATGTCGATGATTTTGCGCAAGCCCTGCTATGGC
>CAZLOF010000717.1:0-2563 GCA_964560745.1 uncultured Thermoflexus sp. | reverse complement strand
ATGCCACATCGTGCCTTTCAATTGTCTAAACGTAACTTTGCCCTGATCGGGCTAAGCAGTGTCATATTCATCATCATCGCAGCCCATGTGTTGGCGCAACCCGCCCCACCCCACCCATTCTTCGCCCGCGCTGCCCAAATCCGCGCCACCCGCCAGCGCCCATTGGTGATAGCGCATCAGGGCGGCGAAGGGTTGCGCCCAAGCAATACCATGCTGGCCTTTAAACACGCCATGTCGCTGGGGGTGGATATGCTCGATACGGATGTGCATCTGAGCAAGGATGGGGTGCTGGTGCTCATTCACGATGAAACCGTTGACCGCACCACCAACGGCAAAGGCGCAGTGCGCGACCATACCTTGGCTGAATTGCAAGCACTGGACGCCGGGTTTAACTTTAGCCCCGATGGCGGCAAAACGTTCCCATTTCGTGGGCAAGGGGTGCAAATTCCAACTTTAGCGGCGCTCTTTCAAGCCTACCCCAATACCCTGATCGGCATCGAGATTAAACAAGCCCCGCCCAATATCGCCGTGCCATTTTGCGCCCTCATTCGCAATTATGGCATGAGCGACAAAGTCTTAATTTCGTCGTTTCGCCCCGACAATATGCTGGCTTTTCGGCGCGAATGCCCCGAAGTAGCCACATCGCCAACCGAAAATGAAATTCGCCCCTTCTTTTTTGCCAGTTTATTGTGGATGGAGGGCGTGATTAGCCCGCAATGGCACGCGCTGCAAGTGCCCGAATATGGCGGTGGCTTTCATGTGCTCACCCCACAATTTGTGGCGGCAGCCCATCGGCGCGGGGTCGAAGTTCACCCTTGGACCATCAACGAACCCGACGACCTCCGCCGCATCTTGGCGTTAGGTGTCGATGGTATCAATACCGATTACCCAGATCGGATGATTTTAATGGTTAATGGTCAATGATCAATGGTTAATGGTCAATGGTTAATGATTTGTCATTCATCATTAACCATTAACCATTAACCACTAACCATTGACCATTCATCATTTATCATTAGCCTCATGAATTTCAACTCCCGCCGATCCCCTGTTTACGCAACCCGAGGCATGGTTGCCAGCAGCCAACCGCTTGCCAGCCAAGCCGGGCTTTCGATCTTGATGCAAGGCGGCAATGCTGCCGATGCAGCCGTTGCCACGGCTGCCGCGTTGAATGTGACCGAACCATGCAGCACCGGCATCGGTGGTGATGTGTTTGTGTTGTATTACGATGCCAAGACCAAAGGCATTACGGCCCTCAATGCGTCGGGGCGCGCCCCCGCCGCCTTAGACATTGCCCAAGTTGAGAAAGACGGGCTACGTGGCCTCAATGATGAAATCGCCGACAAATTTCACGCCCATTGTGTCACTGTGCCGGGCGCAGCAGCCGGTTGGTGCGACACCATTGCCAAGCATGGCTCAATGCCCCTCGCCGACATCCTCGCCCCAGCCATCCGGCTAGCCGAGCAAGGTTACCCGGTAGCGCCTTTGGCGGCTGGGCAATGGCTAAAAAAAGAGCAAGCCTTGGCCGAACGCGCCCCCGAAATGACCTTGAATGGGCTGGCCCCACGCGCTGGTCAGCTTTTTCGCAACCCCGGGTTGGGTCGCACATTTCGTGCGCTAGCAGAGGGCGGCAAAGAAGCTTATTACAACGGCGAGATTGGCCGCGCCATCGTGGCGGCAGTGCAGAAATATGGCGGGGTGATGACAACAGACGACCTCTCAGCCCATCACTCGACTTGGGATACCCCCATCAGCACTCCCTATCGTGATATGCGGGTATGGGAATGCCCGCCCAACGGGCAGGGCTTGGCGGCGCTGATTGCGCTGAATGTGCTAGAAGGCGTTGACCCAGCCATTCTCAACAACCAATCGCGCAGCGCCGAACACGAAGCACAGCGCTTGCATCACATCATCGAGGCCTTGCGCATTGCCTTCGCCGATGCGCGTTGGTTTATTGCCGATGCCGCCAGCAACCCTGCCCCATTAGCGCAATTGCTCTCGAAGACCTATGCCGCCGAGCGCCGCAGCCTCATCAACCCAAACAAAGCCACGATGGATATTAAGCATGGCTCACCGGTGGCTGGGTCAGACACGGTTTATTTTTCGGTGGTCGATGGCAATGGCAATGCCGCGTCATTCATCAATAGCAATTACATGGGTTTTGGCAGCAATATCGGCGTAAGCGATTGGGGCTTCACCCTGCAAAATCGTGGGCACAATTTCAGCCTCGATACGCAACACCCCAATGCGCTAGCCCCACGCAAACGCCCCTATCACACCATCATCCCGAGCATGATCACCCGCGAGGCCGATGGCTCGTTGTTTGCGCCATTTGGCGTGATGGGCGGGTTTATGCAGCCGCAAGGCCACGCCCAAGTGGCGATGAATTTGATCGACTTTGGCATGTCGCCACAAGCCGCGCTCGATGCGCCCCGTATTTGCCTTGAGCCGGGCACCGCTAACGGCGCAGTGATGCTTGAAGATGGGATTTCGTTTGAGGTCGCCTCGACCCTCGCCGCGATGGGGCACACGGACGCAACGGCCGAGGAAGCACGCCGGGGAT
>CAZLOF010000716.1:0-2578 GCA_964560745.1 uncultured Thermoflexus sp. | reverse complement strand
GCAAATGCGTATGATTTTCATGATTGGTAAGTGTAATCGAATCGGGCGGTAAAAGCACGGCGTAACCGTGCCTTTACCGCCCGATTCGAGCAAACTTCAAACGAAATCGGCACATTATCGTTAAACAAATTTTCGCCGAACTCACTATTGCTTGGTGTTTGGCATTAGGTCTTTTGGAGACGCTCCCAATTATTGAGAAGTTACTTTTAATGTGTGCCGTTTCGCTCCCCAAATCAAGCCAAAGCTCGCAATAATTGTTCGGCTTGATCAACCGTTATTTTTTTGTCGGCCACCATTTGAAAAATGAGCAAACGTTCTTGGTCGCCGACAGCATCGTTTGGAATAATAATGCGAGGTGGGGTAGGGCTTAGTGGTGTGACGATGGCGGTGGCGTTTGGGCTAGCGGGGGTGACTGGATAATTGCGGGGTGCGGCTTGTTCGGGTGCTTCTTTGCGCCAAGGCCCCCCCCATTTACCGCGCCCGTTAAATTCTTCGCCGTTGCGGCGGGCATGGCGTTCGGCGCGAAATGCTTCGCGTTTGGCATGCCATTCGGCCTTTGCAAATTGGCGGCGCAATTGGTCGAGCGCGTGCCCAAGATTGCGGTTAATCGTTTCTTGCACATTAACCGCAATATGCACCCCAAATTCATCAAACCAATCGCCAAATTGGTCCAATTCGCGCTCCATATTTTGGGCAAAGCGCCCCCAGCCCGCGGCAAAATGTTCGATTTTGCGAGCCGGGTCTGGGCAATGCACTTGAGCATTGCCACCGCATACCAAGCTTATTTGGGCAATGTCATTATCGTTAACGTCGTCACCTTCGGGCATGGCAGTGCCATAGCTCAGTTTGTGCCCACCCTCATGATCCGTGATATTGACAATGGCAGTTGCACCCGCAGGTATTTGGCAATCGATGTTACCGCCAGCATGAACCCGCAAATGCTGCCCGTTTTGGGGAACCCATGTAAAACTGGCATTGCCGCCAACACCGGTCGAACCGATAAGCTGGGTATTGTTTAATTGTAAATTGCCCCCCGCGCCGCCTATCTTAAAGCCGCCGGGCACGTTTTCGGCGGTGACATTGCCGCTGACCCCACCCACAACGATGTTGTGAATGCGGTTGACACGCAAATTGCCGCCTACCTTGTGCAGGTTTATTGCGCCGCTAATATCCGATAGGGTGACATCGCTATTGGCGCGCATAATGGTTAATTCTGCCTCTTTGGGCAAATAAAGTTTGCAATGTCCACGGCTGCGAATCTCATAACCGTCTGCGGTTTCGATGCAATTCGTAGGCGCGTCAGATTCAATCGACAAACGGGCTTGATCCCAACCCTCAATGATGAGATTGGCCCGGCTTTCGATGGTGAATTTGGGCAGCGGGCGGCAGGTAAATTCTTGAGTATTCATGGTCATTAATTATTTTTGAGTGCTTTCATGGCTTGTTCGGCAGTGATATTGCCTTTATCGAGTTCATTCAAAATACGGCGGCGCTCGGCTTCGCTTATGCCTTTGGGCCTCTCTTCCTCTTTGCTTGGTTCATAGCCCAGGGCGTGAATCACATCGAGCAAACGATTTCGCAAGGTGGTGTATGACAAGCCCAATTCAACTTCGAGGCGGTTTAATTTGCCCTCACACCGCACAAAGGTTTTTACAAACTCCAATTGCTCTTCGGATAAATTGGGGAATGGGTTGGCGACCGGGGCAAAATGGCCTTCGATTGTGCTTTCACAATCGGGGCAATGAAATTTGGTGACAACCAAGCGTTGGCTTGCGCAAATAGGGCATTTGGTGGAAAATTGATTCATATTTGCTTTTTATTGAAATTATTTATTTTTGACTTCATATTATTGATTTATTGTAAATTATTGTTTTTGATTTGTCAATAATAAAAATTCAATATTTTGAATGTCGATTTGATAATATTAATTTTTGTGGATTCGAATTTAAATTTTATTGTTTTGAGCAATAAGCTAAATGAAAAAATAATCGCGCTACAGACATAGCCTGTAGCGCGATTATTTTTTAGTGGTACCTCCGTTTTTTGACCTTGACAATGTCATATTCAAAAAACATATGGTGAAAATTGTTGAGCTATTTTGTCGAAATGCCCTCTTAATTATCAATACCTTCGCCAATTTGCGATTGCCTGCCCGTGAATTCATTCACGGGCGAGATGGCGAAGGTATTGAATTATTTCAATAAATACCCATATGCCTTGCGAAATTTTGTCACTTTGGGGGCAATCACAATTTGGCAATAGGGTTTGCTGGCATTGTTGCGGTAATATTGTTGATGATACGCCTCTGCCTTGTAAAATTCATCAAACGGCGCGATTTCGGTCACAATGGGGTTGGGCCAAAGCCGCTCGGCGGTCAGCCGAGCAATCACTTGCTCGGCAATGGCTTTTTGGGCAGCATCGTGATAAAACACCGCCGAGCGGTATTGTGTGCCGACATCGGCCCCTTGTCGGTTGAGCGTGGTGGGGTCGTGCACTGTAAAAAAGACGATCAGCAGTTCTTCGTAACTGACGGTGCTGGGGTCAAACGTCACTTGAATGACTTCAGCGTGACCAGATT
>CAZLOF010000715.1:0-2624 GCA_964560745.1 uncultured Thermoflexus sp. | reverse complement strand
AGTAAATACCATACCACGCCGGGGGTATTACGCAATAGGTTTGAAAGTGCATATACTTCAGCATCGCGCCAGCCAAAACGAACCCCGGCAAATCGATTCATGAGCAAGCCCCACATCCATGCCTGTAGGTTAAATGACACCCCATAAAGGAAAGTGCTCAGTAATAATGCATTTCCCATCGCAAGCCATCGCTCCCAGCCGACTTCGCTAAACCCACGCCTAAAGATGAGGGCAATTGAAGCAAAGGTAAGTAATGCACCCAGCAGCCGAGCAAGCTTAAAAAAAAGCGGATTTGCCAATATTTTTGTTCTTATAAACTGCGTGATGGTATTGGCAAAACTGCGACCTTTGCGAAAAAAATGATTGACACTGGAAAAGCGGTTCAAGAGATGACGAGTTTACCGCTGTTTTTGAACAGCCCAGGTAATTACCGATGCTTTTTTGCTGCGCTCAAGCCCCAACTGGATAGGTGCAAATAACCCCCTGCCGATTGGGCTGTAATAGAGGCGTTCAATTAGGTTGGCAATTGGTCTGTAATTGGGTGACCATGTTTGTAACCAAAACTTTAGCGAATTGCCAAAGGTGAAATAGGTGATCATGAAGCAAGCACGATCAACGACTTGGAAGCCAGATGCATTTAATTTCTGCGTAAGAGTTTTTTGAGGAAAGGCAAATAAATGCCGTGGCAATTCCCATCCCACCCAATATGGCCCAAATACCTGCCGCCCAATACTTTCGGGGCTAGGGATGGCAAAAATAAAATGACCACCGGGCTTTAACATTTCCCAACATTTGCTAAATGCTTGGGCTGGGTCGGCTAAATGTTCGAGCACATTCCACATTGTCACAATATCTTGACTATTGGGCGGAATATCCACTTCCTCTAAAGGTGACAGTTGGACTGGAATATTAAGGCGTTGGCGCACATATTCACCCTGAGATATGGTTGGCTCAACGCCGCTTAATTGCCAACGCCCACTTAACTGCATTTCTTCGAGAAAAAGCCCGCTGCCACAACCAATATCGACAAGACTGCCACTTGGGCAAAATTGTTCGATATATCGTCGTTGTTTGATAAACCCTAGACGTTTTATAGATCTTGATAATGGGGATGCTTCGTCTTGTAATACAGTTGCATAAGAATCGTATTCAGGGCCGACATAATATTCAGCCAACTGTGACCAAGGAAGTTGGGGATGTTGATAGAGTAGCCCGCAATTTTCACATTCATAAAAAGTGAATATGCCGGGCTTAAACACCATACGATCTGGTCCGCTCATTACAAAGCGCCGTTTGGGGCTGCCACAAAAATTGCAACCGGCTGATTGGCTAGAAGTCATTGAATGAAATAAGGTAACTATTTATGTAAACGAATATATGATTGGTTGGTTGATTGGTTGATTCGTTGATTCATGACTCACTAGTCACGAGTGATCAATCAACAAACCAACTAGTCAACTACTGGTATGACACGCTGAGGTGGTAATAATTTTTTATGCCAACCGGTGCGCACCCCACGCAGAAAAGGAGCTAAAAATTGAATGCGCCCTTTGATGAAAAATTCACGCAGGGCAAACCAGCCTAAATGAAGCGTTGCCGCCAAACGTGGTTGGTTGCTATGTAAACGATAGTAAATCATGCCGCTTTCGCCATGTGCTTGCCAAAATGATGGTTTGCCGGGTTGGGTTGTGCGCGAGATTTTATGCCACATTTTTGCCTTGGGCACTTGCAAAATACGCAAGCCCGCTTTGCGCACACGCACTGAAAATTCGAGATCATCCCACAGATAACGGAAGTTTTCGTCGAATAACCCTATTTTATTCAGTGTTTCTTTGGTAATCAACAAGCCGCAACTGATGGCATGTGAAAGCTCGGTATAGGCTTTGTCGAAAATGCGTTTTTCGAATACAACAGCGGGGGGAAACGGGCGATATTTCGCCCCCGACACCCAAACTTGTTCGGGCTGGGCGTAATAATAGACGATGGGATGCAATACGCCAGCATTGGGTTGTTCGGCGGCGGTTACCAAATAATCGAGCATGTGTGGATCAACGGTTGTATCGTTGTTGATCATGAAGACATGATCGGCACCATGATCGAGTGAATAGCGAAACCCAACGTTATAGCCTGCCGGAACCCCCAAGTTTTGACCATTTTCAATGACAGTGACCGATGGAAATTTGCCTCGGATTTTGTTGGGGGTATCGTCTGTAGAACCGTTATCGACCAACAAAATCTTAAAATTTGGGTAAGCTTGTTTTTGTAACGAAGCAATACATTCATCTGTGTCAGCATAATTGTTCATGGCTAACACAATGACCCAAACGAGTGGGTAGCTAGGCGATGTGGGTGTTGGATTGTCGGACACGGTTTTGATAATTGTATTTTGTAAAGTTGCGGAGGCAGGTTGAGATGATACAAGCGAGACTGGCACAGGCGTTTGGGTTAATTGTGATACTAAATCGCGGGCTGCACCGATTAGGTCATCAACTTCATGATGTTCAAATTCGGCTGCGCGGCCTAAAATATGAAAATTATTGGCTTGGGCAAAAGTTGCTCCGAGGGCTTTAATGATATTTGGGTAATTTTTACGGTAACGGGGGTATGAAAACGGTTCGGTGATG
>CAZLOF010000714.1:0-2630 GCA_964560745.1 uncultured Thermoflexus sp. | reverse complement strand
ATCGACGGTGGTGGTGCCCATAAACGGGAAATTCATGTGGGTATGCGGGTCGATACCGCCCGGCATCACATATTGGCCACCGGCATCGACGACGCGCGCCGCCGAAGGCGCTTCAAGCGTTGGCCCGACGGCCTTGATCTTCCCATTTTCACAATAGACATCGGCGCGGGTTTCGCCATCGGCATTGACGACAACCCCACCACGAATCAACAAAGACATCGCGTGCTCTCCCTTGACTCAAGAGAGCCTTCGGGCGCGTCAGAAGCTGGCGAGACCGAAAGGCTCGTGGCTACAGCACCGCGTCGATGCGAGAGCCCAAGCTTGGTGCGAGGGTTCACCACCTGCGGTGTTCTTTTTGATCATTCGGTCAAAGGTAGCGGAAAGTGGCGAGGCTGGAAAGTACTGCGTAGCTTGCGCGCTGGCCTTGTGCTGGCTCTCCTGTCTTCGTTTTGCTTTTCATCTCACCCTTCCATAGTTCGTCTTAGGAATTCGCCGTCCATATGTCATCGCTCGGGCAGCTATGGTCGGCTGATCCCGCGCCGATCGCGGTTGCATCGGGATGTGCCTGCCCGGCCAGTGACCGGCTTTCACCCGTCCGGTCGGGGAGATCGCATATCCGTGGCGATCCGCAGGGAACGTGTTTCGCCGCCCAACGTCCAGGCCGGACCGCCTCACCCATGCGGTCACGGGAGCCAGGTCTGACGTGACTGGCCAGGACGGGAGCGGACCTTCGGCGTTATGGAAGGCGTCACTCCAATAAAACCAGCCTGCGCCCAGATTCTGGGGCCTGTGCCGGGGCAGCCGAGCGATGGCAGATGGGCAGATCAGCTCCCTTCTGCAGGGATAGCGCGCAAGTTTTATAGTATCAAATTCCTATTATTATGTCAAGAACAAATAGAGAATTACGCTATTTGCAAAGGGTATATACAATCAAAAAGAGATAGAACAAATTGACAACATCTCTTTTTTGGTGTATGCTAAAAACATAATATTATGGAGAAAGCGATGTCATATCCTGATCAGCGCAAGTCGGATTCTAAAACGTCGAAGGACAATGGCGCCCTCGGCATATGGAATAATGGTTCATTTCAATTTCATTCGCCCCAACACCAAAGCGAGTGGTTGAAACGTGCTTATCGACAATCGGTAAATCCAGAACCCTGGGCCAAGGCACCCGTCGTCGACCGACAAACGGACGCGATGCTCAAGGCGTTGCCGGAGAAGGTCGCCGGCAACTATTTTGTGGGGCCTGACGGCCAGTATCGCAGCATCGGACGAGAGCAGCGTGAAGCAAGTGAGGTAACTGACCACCGGCGCCAATCCGTCAAGCCTTGGCTCGACACGCTACCCAAGAAACAACAAACAACATGGCAGGATCTAGGCGATCTGCCCGAAGATCATCCGCATCCTGGTGAGAAGGAGCAGGTTTCGCGGTGGATGGAGACGTATCAAGGCTCCAAAGATCAAGCTCCGGCAGTGCGTGTCGCCGAAGGGCCGATATTTCGTTTCAAGCCAGGCATCATTGATGCACCGATCGTGGAGCTCGAGCCAAGACCGGCACTTGATGGCGGTGGGCGATCTGTTGGAACGACGGGCGGACAATCGACAGTCGGTGGCGGTACTGGCAAACAGCCGCCGGTAGCAAAGCAACCACCCGCGCAGGGCAAAGCGACAGCGGATGCCGAAGTAACGCGCGACAATAGCCTCTTGACGTCGCTGTTTGGCTCGAACGACGACCTGTTGCAGGCGCCGCCCGTGCTCAATTCCGACACGCTCCCGCGAGAGCGACCCTATCCACCGATGCCAGCCGTGTTGGATGTCAGCAAGCCAGCACCGGCCTTGGGCCTGACCGCAGAAGAAATGCAGGACATCCCCTGGATGGATCTAGATCAAAGACTGCGCGCACAGGACACTTACAGCCCCTACAACAATCAAATTCCCTTGCGCCAACAGCCTTTGCGCTCACACACACGCAGCCCTCTGGCAGCCGCGCAAGAGGCGCTCGATGCCGTCCACGAAACTCACCTCGCCAAAGGTCGCGATTGGAATCAGGAATTGCTGGGCCATCCGGAAGCCGCGCTTGCTGAATTCGAGAATGCCTTGGAAGCCACGGTTTCCGAAAGCAGCAGCATATGGATGGCGCGTAAGGAAGGCATACCAACCGCGGTCGAGATTGAGCAAATGCGCCAGACGTCGCGCCGCGCCTTGCCCAATATTTTCCGGAGAGCATGCGCGCTGATCTGACGAAGCGTGATGAGCCTTCGGCAACGCTGCCAACGATCAAGAACGGTGCGCAAGGCATCACGCAATTCATGACGGCACTGACCTTCGGCGAGATCAAAGAGATCACAGTCGACGGTCAGAAAATCCAGTTGTCGGAGATCGGCGTTCAACCGCAAACCGCGACTGACACGAAAAAGCGCGCCGGGTCCCAGGGCAGCTTCTTTGTAAAACGTTTCAACTATCTAGTTGGCCAGGAAGTGCAGCAGATGTTGAAGGACTGCCCGGAGGTGCAGCCCAACACGGCAGAAGTGGTGAATGGACCGAAGACGCCAATTGAAGACGGGTCCAATTTCGAGACGTTCACCGAGAATACGGTCCAAGATCCGCGCCGCAGCGGCGTCAAGGAC
>CAZLOF010000713.1:0-2646 GCA_964560745.1 uncultured Thermoflexus sp. | reverse complement strand
AAGAAATAACCGAGCGGCCGGTTGTCTCTATGCCCGCATTTTATTTGCATTTCAATTCAAAAGAGTTGCTGCTTTTTAGCCATCTTGACGATGTATTTGACTAATTGCACAAGATGGTATTTGAAGAGATGGCAAAAACGCAAGATATTACCTTGAAAATGCTGGTCATGTCCTCATTTAAAGTATGTAAAGAGAATGCTCAGGCTTGGCAAATGGCGATGCAAATTGACAACAAGGACATGCTGATGATGCGCTGGCGGCGGCATATTTCTGCTATTATGAACGAGTTTGCAAAACAGCCGAGCAGTAATATTACCCAACATGCGCTACATGATTATGTGGTGGATTTTATGACCGGTGGGGTCTATATGTTATTGCAACGCTGGATGAAAGAAGGCATGAAAACCTCTGCCGAAGAAATGGGGCAACTTGCTTATCAATTGGTTGCGCATTTTACAAACGTGTCTTTACCGCCAACAAAATACCCGTCGCAAAATTAGTCATCTGCGTCACCACAAAATTGGGTCGTTGGGTTAATATTTCGACCAAGCGCCGCGCAGGCTCCAAGTACTCGTCTGTGCCGTCGGTTTTGCGCCGCATGTCATCTGCCACATAAATACCGCCAACATTGAGCGCCTGTAATGCCTCTTCGAGATGGGCATATTTACCTTCGGGTGCATCGGCGAAGATAAGGTCATAATAATTGGCGGGCGCATCTTGTAGCCACATGCCCGCATCACGCACGACAAAGCGTATGCGTTTATCACTGCCGAGATGGCTTTGGGCGATTTGGCTGTTGCGCATGTTGGCCTCGACGGTGGTCAAGGTTGCATTGGTACTCAGCCCACTTTGCAGCCAGCATGTGCCATAACCCAGCCCTGTGCCTAATTCTAACAAGCGCCCATCGGGCTTGCTGGCGGCAAGGGCGGCCAACAAACTGCCTGTTTGTGGGTCTGATGAATAGACAAAACCGATGCGTTCGGCATCAGCCAAAATGGCCGCGAGGATGTTTGGGGTGGGTAACATGCGGTTTACTGACTTACCAATGAGTTAGTTTTTTAACACAAAAGGCACAAAGATATCAAAGGAAAGAAGGCTTTTCATTATAAACCTTATAGTGTATAGTTGGAGGAACGTATTATGAGCAATTTTCTAAAGATCAGCAAATACACGCTGGGGGTGGGCGACCGTTTTGCGCATCAGGCCTCGGCGCAATTGCAAGCCTGTATTCTTGCTGCCCAACATGGCGTGGCGATTTCGCCGACGTGGAATAAATCGAACCGAGAGCACAATATTATTGGCTCAGAGCCGACCAGTGTGCGGGCTGCCGCCGATGCTGCGGTGCAGGCGGCGGGCTGGGCGCAACCGTATTATGTCGATGCTGATCATATCGGGTTGAAAACGGTGGATCGCTTTATGACGAGCTGCGATTTTTTCACCATTGATGTCGCCGATTATATTAATCAGCCCGCCGACGCAAGCGCGGTAGCGGCGTTTGTGGTGCGGCATCCCGAATTGGTAGGCGAGGTGAATATCACGGGGATTGCGCGGCCATTTGTCATTTCGGCAAATGAGGTGACGCGCATTGCGGGTAAATATTTGTTGGCAGTGCAAGAAGCCGCCAAGGTGTTTCAATATATCGCCGCGGCCCGACCCGCTGCGCCTTTCGTGACCGAGGTTTCGATGGACGAAACCGATGCGCCGCAAACCCCGCCTGAATTATTGGTGATTTTGGCTGCCATCGCCGATGCTGGCATTCCAATTCAAACGATTGCGCCTAAATTTACTGGGCGCTTCAACAAAGGTGTGGATTATGTGGGCGATGTAGCGCAATTTGAGCAAGAATTTAACGACGATTTGTGTGTGATTGCGCACGCTATTCAGCGCTATGGCCTGCCAGACACGCTGAAGTTGAGTGTGCATTCGGGCAGTGACAAATTTTCAATTTACCCCGCCATTCGCCGAGCGCTAGCCAAACATGGCTGTGGTGTGCATGTTAAGACGGCGGGCACGACGTGGCTCGAAGAGGTGATTGGATTGGCCGAGCATGGTGGTGCCGGTTTGGCGCTGGCGAAAGAGATTTATGCCGAAGCGTTGGCGCACATTGACGAATTGTGTGCGCCCTATGCCGCCGTGATTGATATTGACCGCGCCAAATTGCCTTCAGCGGCGGTGGTGAATGGCTGGACCTCGGAGCAATTTGTGCGGGCGCTGCGGCATAATCAGGCTGATGCCTTGTTTAACATCAGTTTGCGCCAATTGCTGCATGTCGGGTTTAAGATTGCCGCCAAAATGGGGCCGCGTTACCTGAATTTGCTGGACGAATGTAAAGAATCAGTTGCGCGAAACGTGACCACCAATTTGTTTGATCGGCATATCAAACCATTTTTTTTGTAACGGGCGTTGAGTTTAAAAATTTCACCACAAAGGGCACAAAGAACGCGAAGGTTTGGTTCCAGAACCGCCTTTCTTAGTGTTCTTTGTGGTGTTTTTTTATCTGTCTCAATTGGCTTGCGATAGCTGCGTAGAGGGCTTGCTTGAAAGAGGCTTGCCTGTGATGTGGCTCGGTTTCCTGCGAATAACCCACTCCGCCACTACAAGGTTGATGACCCAAGCCGTAATCATTAAAATATCTCGGGTTTGTTC
>CAZLOF010000712.1:0-2646 GCA_964560745.1 uncultured Thermoflexus sp. | reverse complement strand
GCTGAGCAATAAAAATGCGCCCATGCCAGTGGCAAAAATGCAAAACAGGTAGATTTGACGGTCAAGATATTTGGGCGGGTCGGGCGCAACGAAGGCGCTGGCGATGGCCTTGCGTTGGTTCGCGATTGCCAGCCCCAGCCCCAGCCAATGCAATGGCATATGGGCAAATGCGCCGATGGGAATCAGCATGGCGGTGATGCCCCAGCGCACGAGGCGCGGCAAATCGCTTAGCATCGGCCACAATGGCTGTAAGGCTGGCATCGCCAGTACGCTGTTGAATGGGCGAAAACCCGAAACGGCCTCGCTGTTGCGGTAAACCAGCACAAAAAATAAGCCCAACACCAGCAAAGTCAGCCCAAACACGCCAACGCCATGCCAGCGAATGCGACGGCGAAAAACCGCCTCCAGCCCCAAAAACAACCCCAGCCCGCCCAACAATACCGGCAGCGTCGCCGCCTTGGATCCCTCAGACCCAATTAATAAGAATAAAAGGAGGAGGGTTGCAGGGGACAAGTTGCAGGGTAAAAAAATCTTTCGGCTCGCTTTTTCTTGTCTGTAATCTGTATTCTGTATTCTTACCTCTTCATTCTTGGCTCTTGGCTCTTGAATCTCAATCGCCTCGACCATGAGCGGGATGAAGATGACGAGGCCGAGTGTATAGGTGGGGCTGAGCCATAAAATGGTGAACAGAGTGTTAAGAAAGGCGTAAGGGTTGGCGGTGGTGTTTTGCCAGCCGAGTTCGCCGAAAAAAAAGAAGAGCGCGACTGCCAGTGGCCCGGCCCAGGCTTTGCCGCTGGCCCACACGCCCAACACATACAGTTGTAGACCAAGTGCAATGAACATCGGCACAAGATAGAGGCGAAATAAGATGGTGGCTAGCTCAATGCCGGTCACTTGGCTAATGGCGGCTATGTGATAGTAGACGAAATTGTGATAATTGAGTGGCTCACCTGCTACACGTGGGTCGGTCAGCGGCACATGGCGCAAGGCTTCGGCGGCGTTGCCGATTTGCCAAATGAGGTCGGGGTGATGGGTAACAGCCTCGAATTGCAACGGGGTTTCGCTAAAATAACTCAGGCCGAGGTAGACGAGGCTGAGGACAATGAGTGCGGCAAGTGCCCAATGTTGTGAGCTAAGTTTTTTAGGATTAGGGATTAAGGATCGGGGATTGGGACGAGATCGGAGCAGGCTGAAACCGATGGGCAAGAGAGGATAGAATGCGAAAAGCGGGCGCAAATTGAGAATGGCGGTCAGGCAAAATGCCAAAATCTCAAACGTGTAGCCGATGGCCCAACCAAAGGCGATTTGACGGATGGGAGATTGCGTTGGGCTAAAGGCACGATAAACTAAGCAGCCCGGCAGCAACACAAAAATAATTTCGTAGGCCGCAAATCGCAAAATATCGCTAGGCGACGTTGCGCCCAGCCACAACACCAAGCCTACGGCAAGCGCAACTGCTGCCGCCAATAGCATAAAGCGCGTATTGTGCTTAAGCCAATCGGTCATGAAACCCGTGTTGACACAGCCTTTTTAAGCGCCCCGACATTGGCTAGCGCCGTCAGTTCATTTGATTTGAAGCGGATGCCAAATTCTGATTCGATGGCGACGATGAGATTAATTTGGGCAAGGCTGTCCCAGCCATCGATATCTTTGGCGCTCATGTCATCGCGCAAGTTCAGGGTTTCGTCGTCAAATATTTCGCGAAATACGGCTTCAAATCGCGTATCTAGGTCTTGTTGGCTCACTGTCATCGGGCTGATTATATGCAAGGCCATGCAGTGAAAATAATTGATTGCTGCATTTATTTCTTCTGAACAGCCTGAGAATCTGCGCTATGTAATATTAAGCTGCTATTCTTCAGGCTGCGCGGCAGCCCCACCACCCACCAAAACCTCACGGAATTGTGAACCGGCGGTTTGAGGGCCAACAATCCCTTTCTCCTCCATGTCTTCGATCAAACGCGCCGCACGGGTGTAGCCAATACGTAAACGGCGTTGTAAGAGCGAGATCGAAGCCTTGCCCTGCAATTTAACCGTCTCAACGGCCTCATCAAACAAGCCGTCATTGCCCCCGCTGCTGCTGCCACTCAGGGCAGTGCTACCGGTGTCGCCACCATTGGTGGCAGATTGCGTTGGCAACTCCCACGGCGGGGTGTCATTGGTCAGTGGCGCATAGGTGTTCGAGGTTGGCGTTTGCCGAGTGACGGGGGCGATGGGGCGCACCAAATTAGGCGGCGGGGCCGCGGCTGTGCCTGTCACCGCTGACATTGGCAATGGCATTTGGGTAGCGACTAGCGTATCGGATGCACTGCTTGCTCCGGCCAATTGACCGCGCCAATGACGCACCACACGATTAATTTCTTTATCTGACAAAAAGCAGCCTTGCGAGCGTTGTGGTTGCGGCAAATCTGGCTTTAGCACCAACATATCGCCACGCCCCAATAACTTTTCGGCTCCGGGTGAATCGAGGATGACCCGCGAGTCGATGGCGCTGGCGACGGTAAAGGCAATACGCGCTGGGAAGTTGGCCTTGATCAACCCTGTCAGAACATCAACCGAGGGCCGTTGGGTGGCAAGGACGATGTGCATGCCAGCGGCACGTGCCATCTGAGCCAATCTGGCAATGGAGGTTTCCACATCCTTAGAG
>CAZLOF010000711.1:0-2648 GCA_964560745.1 uncultured Thermoflexus sp. | reverse complement strand
ATGCAAAGTAGTTGTGTCGAGGATGCCGGTTAATCGCAAAGCCAAAGGATTGTTGTAACTCGGGTTTCCGGGGTCAAGCCGATCCAGAAACCAAAGCTGACTTTGGCCAAAAGACTGCGGAAACAAGGCCTTAATATCAGTCTCAGTGTGCAGATGCGCCAATATGGCCGCTTTGCTGACACGCAGCGCACCCATAATTTCGGGCGTCATTGTCCCTTTGGGGGCCTTTATCTGGAGCATGTCACCATTGGCTGTAATGCGAACATCAACAGCCGAAAGGCGTGCCAGAATGTCACTTGTTCTCATAGGTCAAACTCGTCGAAATCGTCATCTTCTGGGGCCGGCGCGGCGACGTTGCCGCCCAGCATCGAGTAAATCAGGCGATGCTGTGGCCCCAGATCAAACACCGCGGCAACCGCCTCTTCGGCCGCATTTCCGATACCGCATAGCCCTAACCCAAACGCTGGCGCGGCCAGTGACAGATGCTGGGCCATGCCACCGGCTTCGATCTGGGTGAACGCATCGGATTGTGCGCCATACATCGGTCTGATCGCCGTTGTGTCTGCCACAAAGAACACCGCAAAGGCGGCGGTTTCAAAAATCGGCCGGTTGACGAAATAGTCATAGGCGTCTGGGCCGAAGGTGGCTTTGGATTGAAGGGGGGTCAACGCATGGCGGGCTGGATCATAATAATATGCGCCAGCGGTGCAGCCTTTCACGCGACCGGCCTTCAGATAAACATAGGTCTGGACCGGATATAGCCCGCCCGCAGAGGCATACTGATAGTGGGGCAACCCATCTGGGTTGCGCGCTAGACGTCCAAGCAGACGGCCAAGAGTTGTGCTTGATACTGGCGTTGCCTGAAACAACCGCTGCGCGCGGGCTTCTTCCCAACCTGATTGGGGCAAGGTTTCGCTTGGAAACGCAACTTGGGCAGGCGCAGCTTCAAACCGACGCAGGCCATGTTCCGCCTTCTTGAAAGCCTCCCGCGCGGTAGGGTCTTCAAGGACGGCTTCAGGATCGGCGGCTAGTTCTTGCTGATCAAGTGGCGTGTTGCTGCGCCAGAATTCGATCAACATCGCCAAAGTCGGCTGTCGCATGAACGCAGCCAAGGGCGGGCGTACCCCAAGGTCTGCGGACATGGCGTTGCAAATGCGCAGGATGTCGATCGAGTTTGCCCCAAGGCCTAGCAGGTTCTCTGTCGCACCCACATGAACCACGTGCAAAACCGCACAGACAATGGCCAGAATGGCGGCCTCTTTGGCATCTTTTGGGGTGAAATCGTCAGACGCTGCAACAGTGGCGGGTTCGGGCAATTGCTTGCGATCCACCTTCCCATTTGCCGAAAGCGGCAGCCGCTCCATAAATACAATCTGGCCTGGAATTTCGTAAGTTGACAAATGACGGGCAAGATAGGCCCGTACCGCAGTTTCGCTCAACCCGGGGTCGGTGCTGACCACATAGCCAGCAAGCCGCTTTTCGCCGTTGCCGCTCGCCGAGCCCCAAACCCGCACAGCCGCTGCTGTGATCGTAGGATGCGACTCGAGCGCCGCTTCGATTCCGCCTAGCTCGATTCTGTGGCCCTGAACCTTGACCTGACTGTCAACGCGGCCAAGAAACTCAAGATTTCCATCGGGCAATCGCCGCCCTAGATCGCCTGTCCGATACAGACGCTGGCCGGTCACGGGGTGGCTGATGAAGCTTGCGTTCGTTCGCTCTGGGTCGCCCCAGTATTCCAAGGCAAGACCCCGCCCGCTGATGTAAAGCTCTCCCACCGCCCAAACAGGCCGTTCGCCGAATTGGGCATCCAGCACATGAAACCCTTGACCCGGAAGTGGCTTGCCATAGGGAATGCTAAACCAGTCGGGATCAACGGTGCCGACGTCATAGGCAATCGACCAGATCGAGGCTTCGGTCGCACCGCCCATCGCCAAAACCGCGGAATCCGGGCAAAGTTTGCGGAACCGATCAGGCAGAGTCAGTGGAATCCAATCCCCCGACAGCATGGCCATCCGCATCGAAGCGGCAATTCCCCTATGTTCGGCTTCGGCCGTTTCCACCAGCATGGTCAGCAGACTTGGGACGGTATTCCAAACCGTAACCTTCTGATCTTCGATCAGGTTCAACCAGTGCATCGGGTCGCGGTGCCGATCTGCCGCCGGTATAACCAGCGCCGCACCAACCGCAAGCGTACCGAAAATATCGTAGACGGATAGATCGAAGCTCAACGAGGACAGCGCAATCACTCTGTCCGCTGGGGCAAGACCAACGCGCCGGTTGATGGCGGTCACGGTGTTCACCGCGCCGCCGTGATCAATAACCACGCCCTTGGGTTCCCCCGTCGAGCCGGAAGTAAAGATGATGTAGGCAATGTCATTAGGTAGTTGTGTTGGAAGGTTCTCCCAATCGGATTGCTGCCCCCCTATACCCGCTACAACCGCCAGCGACACGATGCCAGCCGACAGTGTTTCTGGCAAACGCTGACCCGGTTGGGTCAGCACAAGCGTGGTATCTGTGCGGGACAGAATGTTCGCCAAACGCTCCGTTGGTATGGCAATATCAAGCGGCACGTAGGCAGCACCGGCATAATGACATGCGAGGGTTGCGACCACTTGCTCCCAGCCCGGTTGCATCCACACCGCCACGCG
>CAZLOF010000710.1:0-2649 GCA_964560745.1 uncultured Thermoflexus sp. | reverse complement strand
GGCGCACAACTGTTAGCGGCACTCGCCGCGAGCGGTCAATTTGATCGGCGACCGGCTCGACATATTGCTGCACAAATTCACGAAATTCGTCGCGTTTTTGTTGTTGCGCTGGCGTGAGTGCAAAATCCATCGATTTTGATCATACTGGGAGCGTGTAAATAGCGTATAAATAAATTGAGAGACTCATAAAAAATTCATAAATAATTGGCGCTTCATTCAGAAATCGGGTTTCTTCAAGAAACCCGATTTCTAACATTTAGGCAAATTATTAAAAAATGAAAGGTCGATTTCACCATCCCTCTCTCAAGCATAGCTTGAGAGAGGGATGGTGAAATCGACAGAACTTTTTATCAATTTGAAATCTACTTCATAACCCCAAAGCCTTCATCTCTTCGGCAATGGTTTAACGCAAACCAACTTCGAGTGAACGTGGGTTAAAGCCAAGTTCGCGTTTGGCTTTGTCGTTTTTACCAAGATACGTGACACCGGCTATGGCACGTAAATATTCTGAGGTATAGCTGGGCGGCAGGTTAACGATCTTTTCGATGACACTCATCACGCCAGACATGGCACGTAATAACGCGGGGCTAGCGGTCATGCGTGGGGCGGCGATGCCGCTGATTTTCTCGAGCAAGGTCATGCCTTCGATAAAGGTGTGATTGGGGCCACAAATAAAGTAGCTTTCGCCGACACGCCCCTTTTGCATGGCGGCAATGTGTGCGTCGGCAATGTCATCGACATGCGCCCAAGCGTAGGCGGTTTGCTGGGGCATCATGGGCAATTTGCGTTGCAAAAATTGCACAAATGCATCATGGCTGGGGCCAAGATCACCGGGGCCATAAATTAAGCCGGGTTGCACAATCACCAACGGCAACCCATTGGCAATAAATTGATCGGCTATTTTGTGTGCATCAGCCTTGGTTTGATCATAGATGCTGAGGTGTTGGCCATGAAAACGATAGCTTTCATCGACGGCGACCCCATGCGTATTGCTGTTGACCGCCAAAGTGCTGGTGTAAACGCCTTTGGCAATGCGTAATTCTTGCATCAGCGCTAATACATTGCGGGTGCCGTCTACATTTGTTTTTACACCTTCGGCTTTATCTGGGGTGCCGAGCTTATACCAGCCTGCAATGTGAAAGACCCCATCAACGCCTGTCATGGCAGCCCGCATACTTTCTTTGTCACTTACATCACCTTGATGCAGCACCACGCCGAGTTGTTTGAGTGTGCCAGCCTTGGCTGGGTTACGCACGATGGCATTCACTTGATGCCCTTGGTCGATTAATTTGCGGGCAACGACCCCGCCGACGAAACCGGTTGCGCCTGTAATAAAGTATTTCATGGTTTGGTTTATGGTGGTTTTCGATCACGTTTATGCCTTTCCTAGTATAGTTGATTTGGATATGACCGGTCTATACCAATCTAGACTAGTCACAAATTAATGATATACTTTATTGTGTTTGATGTATAGCCAACTAAAACGCGAGTCACCTAATCCGTTATACGAGCAACTCAAGCTCTCGCTACGTCGGGCTATTGCAACTGGGTCATATGTGCCACACACGCGTATTCCATCTGAACGCGAGTTGTGTACCAGCTATAGCGTCAGCCGTATGACGGCGCGGCAAGCTGTGATGGACCTTGTGCGCGAGGGCATGTTGTATACACGGGTGGGGAAAGGCACTTTTGTGGCTGCCTCAAAAATTGAGCAACCTTTGCGGGTGCTGACTGGGTTTAGCCAAGACACCGAAGCGCGGTCTGGGCAAGCCACCAGCCAAGTATTACAAGCCGAAGTCATTCTAGCTTCACCCGAAGCGGCTGCGGCCTTGAAATTGCCTGCCAATGACCGGGTGATTTTGCTCAAGCGGGTGCGTTTTTCGGATGGCATGGCGCTGGCAATTGAGGCAGCGCACATTCCTTATACCCTGTGCCCCAATTTATTAAGCCATGATTTTTCGCGTGAGTCGTTGTATCAAGTGATGTCTCAGACCTTTGGGGTGCAGCCCATGCGTGCCGAACAAACATTAGAGGCCAATCTTGCCAACGAAGAAGAATTATTTCATTTAGAATTAATTGCACCGGCCCCCGTGTTGCGTATTCAGCGCATCACCTATCGGCAAGATGGTTTGCCCATAGAGTTTGTGCTGTCAACCTATCGTGGGGATCGTTACAAATTCAGTACTGTTTTGCAGTCAAATTAATTGCAAAATGGTTGAAGAGAGTGAGTATGTTGATTTAGAGCAAATTTCTAAAAGATGAAGGGCCGATTTCACTATCTACCCCCAAAAGCGCAGCTTTTGGGGGTAGATAGTGAAATCGGCAAAACCTTTCATCAACTCGGAATCTGCTCTAATATCGACAAAAGTTTAAATTTTGAAAGGAGAAGTAAAACAAATGAAGCAAAAACTAACCCGCCGCAAGTTTATTACACTTGCAGCCACTGGCGCTGCGGCTGCTACATTGGCAGCTTGTGCCCCTGCGCCTACCCCAACCGCCGCACCCGCCCCAGCTAAGCCAACCGATGCGCCCAAGCCCGCCGCCCCTGCCGCAACAACAGCCCCTGCTGCGCCAGCAGCAACGGCAGCCCCAGCCGCGACTGCCGCGCCCGCCGCAACAGCAGTGCCTGCAGCAACGGCTGTGCCAGCC
>CAZLOF010000709.1:0-2649 GCA_964560745.1 uncultured Thermoflexus sp. | reverse complement strand
GGAATCGAGCGGGTTAGACATGGATTATGCGCCTTTTGTGCCCAAAGATACTGTGAATAGCACGCTAAAAATGTTGAGTGAAAAGGTGCAAGGCAAAGGTTTAGCGCTAAATCCAGCTTTTGCAGTCGGGTTGCCCTCGTTGGTGTTGGGCGATGCGGGGCGTGTGCGTCAGATGTTGTTAAATTTGGTCTTAAGCATCATCAAATTCACCAATACTGGCTCGGTCATTATTCGGGTGTCTCATGTCGAATCGACTGCTACCACCACCATGTTGCGTTTTGATGTGCGCAGCCCTGCGGCGCAAATCCCCGAAGATATGCGTGAATATTTGTTATCGCCTTTCTCAACCCGCGAAACCGCTACCTCACGCCAATATATTGGCGTACGTTTGGCGTTATCGGTGGCGGCTAAATTGGCGCAGTTGATGAAGGGTGAATTTAAGATGGAAGCGACAAAACCAACAGGGTGGGTGTTTTCGTTTACAGCCACGTTTGGCTTGCAAACGATTGCGCCTTAGCGCACATACTTGGCGCGGCCTTAAATTGATGAAATCGGCGAAAATGGCTACAGCTTCGAGCTAATCATGTACGGTTAATAACCCAAACTCGGTTCCAATACGCTGATCACCACGATACCAACAATTTACCACTGCCTTTGATAACCCATCATGTGCCACAACCTCGCGCCGCCAAACGCGCAATTGTGAGGCTGGGTAATAAAAGTGCCCGCTGAGGGCACGCCCACCGCTTAAGCTGTAACTTCCTGCAACGGCTTGTTCAGGGGCGGTCCATGCATGAATATGATTGGTGATGAGGCGGTAATCGCTTGTATGAGGTACAAACCCATTGGCCGAAGTGTGAATGTGTAATTGGTGTTGTTGGGCAATTGCCCCAATGCTGGTTTCGCCAGTGCAATGTTCTTGATATGCGATTTTGCCTTTTTGTGAATGGTCTGTATTTAAGACTGTCAATTCACCTTTCCATGTACATGCGCGATGTAACAATAGTTGCCCGTGTCCGGCGCTGGGGTCATTAGCCAAATCGAAAGCTGTGCCAGAAACAAGCGAAGGCGGCGGGGCGCTGCTATTTTCGGGCACAAAATCATTTTGTCCCACCACCACATAAAGCAAATGCTCACCACGCGACATTAACGCCAGCGACAATTGAATTTTGCCGCCGGGTAAGACCATGAGAAAGAAGCGTTGACTTAGGCCGAGCGCTGCCCAATAGGCCTTGGCATCGACCAGCCCTTCGCTCAGGGTTTCGGCATAGCCAATGTTGGCTGGCCCCTGATAAAGCCGAATGGGGTGCTGGCTTTCGGTGATGGTTTGTTCTTCGATAAAATAATGCCCAGCATGTTTAAATGGCCCGATGAACGATACATCGATGCGGGTGCGGCCATCAGGTAATTTTTGCACATGGCGGGTATCTGTGCCATTGCCCAAAAATTTACCATCGCCCGAATAAACCTCGGCGCTCCCTGCCCAGCGGCCTAATCCTTGGAAATTTGACATCGTTTTTATGAGTTAAAAGCGCAAAGTGCAAAGTAAAAAGTAAAAAGCGCTGAGTATCAAAAACTCATTGCTTTGCACTTTTTACTTTGCATTTTGCACTATTTCAGGGTCTTACAACCCGCACAAAGTCTTGAATTTGGAAAATGGTGGTTTTGCCGTCGCGCATTTTGTGGGTAATGATGCGGCGGGTGTCTGGGTCGAGAAAATAATGGTTGTTGAGCACCAATGATTTGCTCACTGCGCTATCAATGACAAAATTATAGTTGTAACTGGTTAGCATTACACCCATTACCTTTACCAAGGCGTTTTCACAGCTTGTGGTGTTGCCCTCAACCAGAAAATCGGTGTTATACAGTTGACGTTTTTGGGTTTCCCACAAAGTATCAAAATCTTCATCCATGTGCCAAATATTGGGGGCCACCCAATAACAATCCATATGCACAGGGGTGCAGCCCAAATAATTCCCTTGCGGGTCAAAAGTTTTGGTCAGGCCTTCCCAGCGCCCCATAAAACATTGATAGGGGGAATTTGGGTTTCGTGTTGATCCGTAGTCTTTCATTGTGAATTACGAATTACGAATTACGAATGACAAATTACGAATTGCATTTGTGTTTAACTCGTAATTTGTAATTTGTAATTCGTAATTTAAACCTAAAGGTTCCAAAGGGTTAACCCAGTGCCAGCATGCGCTGCACGGGTGACAGGCACGCCATCATAAGCGTTTAGCACAAATTCTACAGCAAAACACACTGCGCGGTTACTGTGCCCTGCAATAACGGCAATACCGTTAGGGGCGACCGAGTCACGAAATGACAATACGAGTTGCATATGCACACGTGGCAGGTTATCGAGCAGGCTAATCGTGCCATGCCCGTTTACAATTTCGAGGGGGCGTTGCCAAACCAAAGGCGGTTTACGCACTTTATTCACAAAATCATACTCCGCAAATTCGACCTCGGTTAACCCGCCCAATAGCTCGAATGTAGCCGCGGTAATGTTGTGTTGTTGGGCGATGTTGTAAGGAAGAATTCATCTCTCTTTGTGATATTCTCACTTTCTTTACAGAGCGTTGAAAAAGAAGCCGAATTAAAACTAAGAAAGGTGTCCACCAAAGAAATAACAGACGCCTATAATAA
>CAZLOF010000708.1:0-2664 GCA_964560745.1 uncultured Thermoflexus sp. | reverse complement strand
ATCATAATCGCCGCGCAATAAATCGGTATCGACAATGCCGGGGCTGAGCAAACCTACAAGCACATTTTTGTCTTTGGCATCTTTTTGCAACGAACGGGTTAAATAGGTAACGGCACTTTTAGATGCGCCATAAGCCGTCATGCCTGCGCTGGTCATACCATTGCTGCCAAACCCCTCCATGTTATAAATGGCCCCGCCGCCTTGTTTGATCATGCCGCGCAAGGCCACTTGCGAGCCATAAATTACCCCCACCAAATTGGTGTTGATGAGGTCACGCACCGCCTCCATATCCTGCTCCCACAAGGCTTTACGGCTGATACTCACCCCAGCATTGTTGATCCAAATATCAATTTTGCCAAAACGATCAAACGCCTTGTTCCACAAGGCTGTCAATTGTGCATGATCACTCACATCACATGGCTCGCCATACAAATGCTCAAGCCCATGTTGCTCTGCCAATGATGCCAATGCTTTGTCCACGCTTAGTTGGGTGCGCCCACTAATCGTAACACGACAACCACGCTTGAGCAACTCGTTTGCCAACCCCAAGCCAATACCGCGGGTTGAACCGGTGATAACAATTGATTTTGCCATTACAATTGATTTTACGCCAAATTTATATTGGGCAAGCTGATTCTTAATGCATCAATAAAATGCCCATCGTGCAATGCGATTAACCCTTAGTATAAGAGTATTTGAGCGCCCAAACACCCCTAATGAGCATTTGCCATTGGGCATCGTCACGAGCGTAATGGTGATTAGGCGCAGGCTATCGAAGCATACAAATAAATGAAGAATGAAAAAAACGTTCATCGTTATCATTCCCAAGAGGCTCAACGACATTTGGCGAATGGTTTGAAACGACTAGGACAGCGCGACGAGGCCGTCGTTTATTGGGAGGCGTTGGCTGACGCTACCGATATCGAAGCGCTGATTAAATTCGCAAAGCACTATAACTAGCACGACATTGACCTTGCACGGACCTTGTTGGCGGTCAACCGGGCGCAGTAGTTGGCATATGATCCCATCACCCGCCGCAAAATTGGGCAACGGGTTGAGCAGATCAAACGCAATTTACAATAAAAAGACATGAAAATAAAAAATCGTGATGAGTTTTCTCAAAAAAACAAGCTTGAATTAGCAAAAAGAGTAGGTTTTGTGTGTTCAAACCCAGATTGTCGGACTTTAACAATTGGGCCGACAGGTATTAATGCAAACAATAATACCTCTATTAATTTAGGTGAAGCTGCCCACATTACAGCAGCAGCAGAAGGTGGGCCACGTTTTAACGGCGATTTAACAGCCGATCAAAGATCTAATATTACAAATGGCATTTGGCTTTGTTCAAATTGTGCAAAACTTATAGATTCAGATGTGATCTCTTATCCAGCAAGTTTATTAAGAGAATGGAAACTATCTACAGAAAGTGAAACACGAAAACGGTTAGGAATTCGAGAGACATCTAGTACCGAAAATATTACATACATTTATGATCGCCGCTTATTAATTGAAGAGATGATAAGTAAAACCGTATTGGAATATGGCGGAGGATGGGCAGGTGCATTTTTAGCGTTACCAGAATCTTTTTATGACAAATTAAAAAACATGCCTGAGTCTGATGAGGTTATTTATGATTTAGACCAATTTTTTCGTCTTTGCGCAATTAAATTAAGAAATAGAGACGATAATTCTTATTTAAATGATGAATTTGATAGCGCATTTATTATTGCAGTTAGCACATTGAAGGAATACTCGCACAATACTAGATATAAAGGAATCCTACCACTTAGCAAAAACAACGATTGAACTAAACATTAAAATCAAATTGAAACTCATAAACCACTACCCTACATACACCTCTGTATCAGGGTGAAATTCATACCAACCGACCCACCACATACGCTGCGGCAAAACCAGTTGCCCATCTACATAAATGGTCACTTTATCATGGGTTGGGTCGTAGTTTAGCTGAACTGTTTGGCCTGCAAATGAGGTGACGAGGCTGCCAAGGCGTTGTAATGTGGCGAGTGGAAAGGCGCAATGTTGATTACCAATACTAAGGCCAATAATTGGGGCATGTGCGTCTAAGCGGGTATCGTTTTGGGTGATACCGGGCATATGTCCATGCGACGTGGCTTTTTCAAGCAAGGTTGATACGAACCTTTTGGGTAACAAACCTGTCCAGTGTTCAGGCTCAAGCGCAGCGAGGGTGTTGGGGTAAGCCTGTTGCCATGCCGCCCATGTTGTTAGCTCACCCCCCAATAATGCCAATTGCGCCCCTTTGCGCGGGCCAATCAAGGCTTCGCCGGTAGCGTGTTGCCACAATGTGCCGGTTTCGCGGTCACGCATCACCATGTTACGCCGCCATACACATTCAACCTCAAAATGCAAATGCTGTTGATCAAGGCTGGCGGCATACACGATGCCGCTGCGGCAGGCTTCTCACCATGCTACTAAAATGGGCTTACCCGCCACGCAATCATTAATGAGGTGATGTGGGATGAGTGTGTCAAGCTGCCACGCACACGCCTGCCCATCATCATCGACATAGCCCAAAACCTGGCTATTGCTCGCCCAAACCGCCGCAGATGCCGACACATGTTTCGGCGTATCCACCGCTACCAAGGCTTTGGCGGCATGCATAAAACCAGATAGGGGTATTAG
>CAZLOF010000707.1:649-2668 GCA_964560745.1 uncultured Thermoflexus sp. | reverse complement strand
CGTCCATATATACGGCGGTTTCCATATATTTTGCGCCATTTAGCGTTGGGGCAATTTTTATGTCGAAGCGGTCATTAATTTTGGCTTAAGTGGCTGCAAATGGGTAAACCCCCGCCAAAATGATCAATACTGCAAAAACACCCATCCATATTGGGCGAATGGCATCAGGCAGCCGCTTAAATAGCACTGCCAAACCAACGGCACAGGCAATCGACATCAAGGCCCAAGCCTGAAAGTAAAACTTAAACACAATATTCATGCGTCCAATATCACCCGCCAAGGCCCAAATTTCAACTGCGCCGGTCAACCCCAGCGCTACTGCCGCCGCGCCCATGCCAAAACTTTCAGACACACTGCGTTGCATTAGTGCGCCAATGCCCAAGGCAAAGGCCAAAATAAAGGCGATAATGGCGACCGGCCCAAAGCTGCCGCTCGCAAAACGCAACACCAGCGCCAAAATTCCTGCCGCAAACATCACCAAGGCATAGCTCATCCCTGCGCTAGGGGTCTTGCTTTGGCTGATGGGTGCTGCGCCGCCTTGGGCTGGGTTGGCAGATGAAGCCACCTGCGCTATATTTGCGCTTGCGCCTTTTTCAAAAACTGCCAGCAAACTAAGAATATGTCGAGTGCGATCGGGGTGTGCCAACAACAAACTCAAGGCGCGATTGGCATTTTGCCATTTGGGTGATTTGATATTAATGCGCACCCCCGACCCAGCCGCAATGCCAAGCTCAGGGCTGGCACTCATGTTGTTAAATTGATTGAGCGTGGTTTGGGCGGTTTGGTTATTGCGCAAGCGCCCAATCAGCCAAACAAGTAGCCAGGTGACAATAATAAACAAAAACACCCCATCGACCGTCAGCCACGCCAAAAAGGGGCTGCGTTCTTGATGGGTTTCGAGGCCAGTATAGCCTTGCACAAAACTGCGGTGAAACGGCAAATAAGCCACATAACCCCAGCCTACAATCGCCGCCGAAGTCAGCATCGCCCAGATAAAGTTGCTGCCGCTGCGCACCGAATGCACCCAACCCATAATTGCGGCCCCCAAAATAATGACAACGGCAATTGGGAAATCCCATGAGTTGATGGCCCACACTGAGCCAAGTGTCACCCCGGCCAGCAGCACAATCGGCAGGGCTGTGAGCTGAGTTTTAACCATCATGCGCAATTTGTTGCGCCACGAGTCAAGTGGCACAGTTTGTTCGTTCGGCTCGGTTTTTAGCCCTTGCAAGCGGGCCATGATGACAAGTGCGAAGCACAAAACCAACAAACTGACTGGTAAGGCGATCATGTGGGCGTGTAGGTCGGCATATAAAAAGGTGAAATAGGGGAACTCTTGAATACTGCCGCTGCCCGGGTAGATGCGAGTTGAAGCCCAGAACCAATCGGGCGGTATTTGTAAGGCTTTTTGGCCTTCGGTGATGCCTTTATAAATACCCAAGGCAAAGCGGCCCATAGTCTCGCCCCACGACAAAGTTGCATAGGCTTGTTCGGGGATGGGGTTGCCGCCAATGAAGACCAAGCGTTTAAAGAAACGCATCCCGCCTTCGACATTGCCCAACACCGCCAACAACAGCGCTGCAAATGTGCCAAACCCAGCCGCCGATTTATTAACGATTGATGTGTTGTCCAATCGTAAATTCGCTGTCAGGTTATAGGCCAAGCTCCACGCCCCCGCAAATGACATGGCAAACAACATCGGCACTGCCAAGTTATAAGCCACTTCGGGCAAAATACCGGTTATTTTGGTCAACACCCCCACCAAATATTGCCCATAATAATAATAATTGATAAACCCACCCGCAAACCAAGGGTCATAAGGCGGCATGGTGGTCGATTTAATGGCTGCCAACAAATACGCGAAATCCATCGGTTTTTCGCCCCCACGCGCTGGGTGCCACAAATCAGGGTTGTTCATGCGAATCCACACGAAGGCTAAAAACCCGAGTGTGAACACGGCCTCTTCGAGCGCAATTAGCCGCCAATTGGCCCGCAGCCAAGCCAGTGTATTATGGCGGG
>CAZLOF010000707.1:0-639 GCA_964560745.1 uncultured Thermoflexus sp. | reverse complement strand
TGCGCACAAATATGACCACACCGATGACGAGCCACAACAGCAACGCCGCCATTGCGACTGTGCGGGTATAGTTCAACAAGCCAAGGCTGACCGGAAACCAAATCAACCAACCTACCACCAGCCAACCCAACACGCGGGCAAACATATAACCGCGATCTGGTAAATGTTTGGCAATGTGCAGCAGCGCGGGCAGGGTGGCAAGGCTAAGTAATTGCAGCAGCGCCCACCATGCCAATAATGGCACTTGGTTGGCGAGGCTGTTGGCATCAAAAATGTCGCTAAAGCTGCCGCCGGCCATGTTTAACTCACGTTGGGCCTCGGTTAACAGCGGTTGGCGATTGCTTTGTGCCAATTGGCGATTCCAAGGTTGCTTTAGTACATAGGAAGCCATTCGGCCACCAATTGCGGCGTAATTGGTTTGGTTTTCTTAAACACCATCACCAATGGGTGATCATAGGCCGAGAAGCTTTCGTCGGCAAAGCCGCCGTTAATTTCAAATGGGGTGGGGCGATGGGCCATCAACGGCTCAGGCATGGGCAGCCCGGGGCGGGTGAAGGTGTCTTCAAACATGGTTAGCCCTAAAAACGAAGGGTAGGCCTCGCTAAAATGCACCAATTCAAAGCCCAATTCGCCACTAAA
>CAZLOF010000706.1:0-2669 GCA_964560745.1 uncultured Thermoflexus sp. | reverse complement strand
CGATCACCTCGGTATCGACCGCACTCAGCGGCGTTAAGCCAACAGCGGCCCCACCCGGCGCGGCAGACAAGCCACCCAATTTATCACGCAGCGCAAATATAATCTTCTCGGCGGTCTTTTTGCCAATGCCGGGCACCCGCGACAACGTGTCAATCTGATTATTCGCAATCGCGGTTTTTAATTGCTCGGCAGATAACTTAGACAAAATAGCCACGCCCGTGCGTGCGCCAATCCCCTGCACCCCCAACAACGTGGTGAACAATGTCACCTCGTCTTCGCTCACAAAGCCATACAACGAAATGTCATCTTCACGCACCAATATATGGGTGTGAACATCAGCATGCCGCCCAATCTCACATTTATCGAGCATGGCCTGCGAACAAGCCACGCGATAGCCAACGCCATTGACATCGATTACGATGGCGGGTGGGCGAATGGTTAAAACAGTTCCACGAAGTCGAGCAATCATAGTGATTAATGGTTAGTGGTCAATGGTTAATGGTTAATGGTTAGCAATTAACCATTAACCATTGACCATTAGCCCAACGCGTTATAGCGCCGCATTTGAATATGGGTAATGGCGATAGCGAGGGCATCGGCGGCATCATCGGGTTTGGGGATGGTGCGTAGGTTGAGCAACATCCGCACCATCTCTTGCATTTGCTTTTTGTCGGCCTGCCCATAGCCAGAAATCGCTTGTTTGACCTGCAACGGCGTATATTCGCCCACAGGCAAACCAGCATCGGCAATCGTCAACAAGATCACGCCCCGCGCTTGCCCAACGGTGATCGCCGTTTTGACATTGCTAGCAAAAAACAACTCTTCGACCGCACAAATTTGTGGCTGCCATTCGGCCAACAAGCCTTTTAATTCATTACGCAATTGTTGCAACCGTTCGGGCAATGAGGCAGTCTTTGGCGTTAAGATCGCGCCATAAGCCAAGGCCGTCAATTGCCCGGTTTTCTCTTCGCGCACCACCCCATAGCCCGTCGTGGCAATCCCCGGGTCAATACCAAGCGCAATCAAGATTTTAGATTTTAGGTTTTGGATTTTAGATTTTGGGGAACTTAAAAATCCAAAATCTAAAATCCCAAATTAAGACAAATTGGTATACACCTGTTGCACGTCGTCCAACTCTTCGAGTGCCTCAACCGCCGCCGCCACTCTCTCCATCTCGGCTTCGCTCACTTCCGATGACGTGGTCGGCAAATAGGTGATTTCGGCAGTGGTCACATTCATTTTCTTGGCCGTCAGTGCCTCACGCACAGCCCGCAAATTTTCAACCTCAGTAATGACCTCAAAGCTTTCTTCGCCATCTTTAATATCTTCGGCCCCAGCCTCTAGTGCCACTTCAAATACTGCATCATAGTTAGTACCCTTGCGGTCAACCACAATATAACCTTTGCGGTTAAATTGCCAACCCACAGTGCCGCTTTCGCCCATAATGCCACCGGCTTTGGTCAACACCTTGCGCACATCCGAGTTCGAGCGGTTACGATTATCGGTCAACACCTGAATCATGAATGGCACTTTGGCTGGCCCATATCCCTCATACATCAGTTCTTCATAGACTTCGCCTTCGCCACCTTGCCCCGTAACGCGGTTAATGGTGCGTTCAATATTGTCTTTTGGCATGTTAGCTGCCCGTGCTTTATCGACTGCCAAACGCAAACGAAAGTTTGATTCAATGCTACCGCCGCCTTCTTTTGCGGCTACTGCAATTTCACGCAACAAGCGTGTGAATGCTGCCCCGCGCCGCGCATCCGTTGTCGCCTTGGCGCGTTTAATTGTTGCCCATTTACTATGACCTGACATCTTATTTCCTTAGTAATTTATGTAATATAGCGATTGGATCGCCTAAACGCAAAATCACAATCGTCATCAAATTTTCAAAGGTATTATACGCACAGCGCGTCTAATGGCTACCCCAATTTGCGCCACAACTTAATGCCAACCGCTTTTGGCGCTATAGCTGTATTTGCTCGGCAAAGATTGGGAGGTTCGCAAAAGACGTAATGCCAAAATCACTATCACTTCGTATTCGGCGGGGGCTTTGCCCTCGCCGAATACGAAGTGATAGTGATTTTGGCGAGAATTTGTTTTAATTCACCCTATTTATTGAGAAGATACCGATATCTTTTTAAATTGTCTCTGGTTTTACATAAAACGGCAACCCAACCCGTTGAATATGTTCACGCACTTCAGCATCGCTGATATGTGCCCAAATGGATAAGTCGATAGTATAAGGCAGCCATAAATCATCAAGCGCGTCCATCACCTTATACAATACCCACAGCGTTAAATCTGGCCCGCCACATAATGTGAGATCAATATCCGACCCATTTTTATAATTCCCCTTGGCACGTGATCCATACAAAATCGCCTTTTCGATTTGGGGGTACCCCATTAAAACAGCTTGTATTTTTTGAATCGTCGTTTCTTTTAGCCCATAATTCATGATTGAGCCTCAGACCGCATCTTTTGCAATTTAGCACGAATGACCCTAAATTCTTGGGCATAGTCATGCAAAATTGCCAACACAATCCCCGCCGCCGTGTCTTCATTATAGGTATGTGAAGTCAAATTACGGCTTTTGATCATTGCCATCCAAACTTCGCCATTCTCAATCAAACCTGTTTTAAATGCTGCGCGGGTCACATCTTTAGAGC
>CAZLOF010000705.1:1912-2677 GCA_964560745.1 uncultured Thermoflexus sp. | reverse complement strand
CCCATTAGGTGACCATTTTTGCAACCAACTTGTGGCGGCCCCCCATGTGCCACCAATTGCTTGCCAATCAAGCTCCGCCGCTTGTCGGGCTTCTGTTAGAAATCCGGTCCAATACATATAGGGGCGTAACTCGCGGATATAGCTCATCCGGTTCGGATAGGGAGGCGATGTGATGACAGCATCGTATAAGTTGTGCGGCTTAGGAACATATCGCGAATCGGCTTGAATGACATGAACCTTACCTGTTATCGATAATTGCGCGGCTTTAACAATTTCATTTACAAGTGATAAAAACCTTTGCGAAAAAATATCTTCTTCTTGTTGTGAGAATAAACTCAATGGCTGCTCTTTGAACGACATACTTTGATGATTAAACGCTGCATTTGAAGTTTCAATAAGTATTCTGCAAAAAGCAATCATTAGCAAATTATGAATTGATGATCCAGTACAAGATGCGCTATGAATAGCATAATACAACTTAGCAAGAAAAGATAATCTGTTTCCAGTCCACCATCGTTCAATATGGCTAATATTAGGTACCCAAAGATGTTCTCCTTTCATCTCAAGTGCCATATAAATTGCTTTTTGTGCTGTTTTTTTTGTTTCAATTAAGTGCACTAAGTCGTAATTACTTGTCTTTATTTTTCCAAGCTCTATAAAATACATATCCAAGCATGGCTACTAATAATATTGTAATTAATTTATTTGGTTCACCAGCACCAGTTTCAGAATTGATGCTATCAGTGTTCATTCCCAAAAGATTGC
>CAZLOF010000705.1:0-1902 GCA_964560745.1 uncultured Thermoflexus sp. | reverse complement strand
TCAAGCAAATCACAGTTAATACCACGTTCAGCGCTAACTAAGCCGGTTGTCCCAGTGCCACAAAAAGGATCAAGAATATTTTTAAAATTAGGGTTAATCTCTAGAATATCACTTACCAATTTAATAGAGTAAGCTGGTGTTAACCTAAGCCAGCCATGTCTTCCATATTGAAGATTATGTTTGAAGGTAAGTTCTTTTTTTTGTTTACTCACCGGCATTCAACAGTGTTTCTAACACTTCCACAATGGCTATTTGTAATACTGGTGCATATGTTTGAAAAAAACGAGCTAAATCGTAGCCAACAACCTCTTTACAAAATGAATAAGTAGATTGAGTCGATGCCCCTTCTATCTGCCCCCGTAAGATTAACCACTTTTCATTTTCATACCTCAAAGCAATATCAGTATCAATCTGAGCCGAGAGCATGATCACAACAGGCAGGTATCCTTGTAAATATGCTGTTGCGGCATTTGCAATATCCGCATTTTGACGTTTTGAATCTTTACTTTTATAACCTTGTCTCACCTCAAATACAGCGCCCTTTAAAACGCTCGCAATTTCAGGAGCTATTCCTAAGTGATGACAAGCATTTTTAAGCCAATGACGAACCTGAATGCGTTTTTCATCACCATTAATATCAGCAATTTCAATACGGCCATCAAGCGATAATTTTCGTTTGCGCCCATCTTGCAAGTCAAATAGATATGACCATCTTGACTGATCTTTATCAAGCCCTAAATTAGCTTGCAACATTTTTCTGAATACTTCTTCACATCCAATTCCGATCTGACGATAAATAGATGTAATTCCGCCAGCTGCTTTATGCGCCGCATACATCATCGAATTATCCAAACCAAACCAAGAATAAAAAATATCAGCGCTATACAGTTTTTGAAAATCTTGCAAAGATAAACCCCGAGATCGTCCTTGCCCAAATTGAGGTTTATAGTGTTTGCAAACTCGAATACGGGCAAGCAATAATTGCAAATATTGAGAATCAACTGGCTGAACAATAATGTCTTTGCGAATCATGTCTAGCTATTTTACTTTTTATTTTGCACGAACTTTATACAAATCAAAATTCCATATAAAATGTAGGCATTCCTATGGCATACACAAAAATGATTGGCGCTGAGGTGAAGCGCAAAGAAGACCCCAGACTCATCACCGGACGTGGCACCTATGTGCCAAATGTCAATTTGCCGAACATGCACTATGTTGGCTTTGTGCGCAGCCCATTAGCACATGCCAATATTATGAGCATCGATACCAGCGCGGCTAAAGCTGTGCCGGGTGTCGTAGCAGTGCTCACTGGCGATGATTTGCAGCCCCATTATGAGATGATGCTGCAAGGCGCAGAAAAAGATGGTGTGCACCCCCGCGCCCATTATCCATTGTCGATTGGGCGAGTGCGCCACATCGGCGAAGCCATTGTGGCGGTGGTAGCAAGCTCGGCCCAAGCCGCTGCCGATGGCGTTGCGGCGGTTGAAGTGACCTATGACCCATTACCCGCCGTCGCCGATATGATGGCGGCCTTACAACCCGATGCCCCCCAAATTCACGCCGATGCCCCGGGTAATATTGAGCATGTAATGGGCCGCACCGCCGGCGATGTTGACACAGCTTTTGCAAACGCCCACAAAATTGTAAAGGAACGGCTGGTTAACCAACGTTTGTTGGGCATGCCGATGGAAACCCGCGCCACTGTGGCTGTGCCCGACCCTTGGACGGGCGGTCTAACGGTTTACACCAGCACCCAAGCCCCACATTTTATGCGGCGTGATCTCGCCAAAACGCTACGGCTCGACGAAAACAGTGTTCGTGTGATTGCGCCCGATGTTGGTGGCGGGTTTGGTCTAAAAGTGGGCATGTTCCCCGAAGATGCGGTGTTAAGTGCGTTGG
>CAZLOF010000704.1:744-2685 GCA_964560745.1 uncultured Thermoflexus sp. | reverse complement strand
CCTCAAGGCCGAATCGGATGCCGACCCAATGGGTTTTTGGGCCGCCCGTGCTAACGAATTAGGCTGGTATCAGAAATGGGACACCGTGCTGGACGACAGCAACAAGCCATTCTTTAAGTGGTTTGTAGGTGGCAAAACCAATATTGTGCATAATGCCATTGACCGCCACCAAAGCACCCACCGCAAAAATAAACTGGCCTATATTTGGGAGGGTGAAGACGGCAGCCAACGTTTTGTCAGCTTTGCCGAACTTAACACCGAGGTGAGCAAATTTGCCAATGTGTTAAAGGGCTTGGGCGTAAAGAAGGGTGATCGTGTCACCATTTATATGGGGCGCGTGGTCGAATTGCCGATTGCCATGTTGGCCTGCGCTAAATTGGGGGCCATTCACTCGGTGGTATATGGCGGCTTTTCAACCGAGGCACTCAAGGGTCGTATTCTCGATTCGCAAAGCACGGTGCTGATCACCTGCGACGGCGCTAATGTGAGCGGCAAACGCATCGAGCTAAAGGCCATTTGTGATGGCGCGATCGATGCCGAATCGCCCATTAAAACCATGGTGGTATATAAGCGCACCGGCCATGATGTGCCGATGGTCGAAGGGCGCGATTTTTGGTGGCATGATTTGATGAAAAATGCCAGCCCCAAGTGTGAAACCGAAGTGATGGATGCTGAAGACCCGATGTTCATTTTGTATACTTCGGGCAGCACCGGCAAACCCAAGGCTTTGGTGCATACACATGGCGGTTATAGCGTTTATACCTATACCACCTTCCGCTATGTCTTCGATATTCAAGACGAAGACCGCTATTGGTGCGCCGCCGATCCGGGCTGGATCACAGGCCACAGCTACATTGTGTATGCGCCACTGATGAATGGTGCGACCAGTATTATGTATGAGGGCGGCCCCAGCTACCCCGCACCCGATCGCTGGTGGAATATCGTCGCCAAATATGGCGTGACGATTTTGTATACCGCGCCCACCGCCATTCGCGGCCTGATGCGCTTTGGCGCAGATTGGCCTGCCAAGCATGACATGTCGAGCTTGCGTTTGCTCGGCTCGGTGGGTGAACCAATCAACCCCGAAGCATGGCGCTGGTTTTATGAAAATATCGGCGGCTCGCGCTGCCCAATTATGGACACCTGGTGGCAGACCGAAACCGGCGGCTTTATGATTACGCCAACACCAGTTGTGCCACTCAAGCCCGGCAGCGGCACTCGCCCATTCTTTACCCTGCAAGCCGAAATTGTGGATGAGAATGGCGAGGCGGTTGCACCTGAAACCGAAGGGTATCTCACCATTCTTGGGCCTTGGCCCGGCATGGCCCGCACCATTTATGGTGATTCGGCTCGTTATGCGCAAACCTATTGGTCGCGCTTCCCAGGTCGCTATTTCACCGGCGACAGCGCCCGTATGGACAAGGATGGCTATTATTGGATCATTGGGCGCGTGGATGATGTGTTGAAAGTCTCTGGCTATCGCTTCGGCACTGCCGAAATTGAAAGCGCCTTGGTCTCTCACCCTGCGGTCGCCGAAGCTGCGGTGATCGGGTTGCCACACGAGGTGCGTGGCAACGCCATTTATGGCTATGTGCTATTGCGCCAAGGGCACAGCGATTCACCCGAACTGCGTGAAGAATTGCGGGTGCATGTTGCCAAGTTGGTTGGCCCGATCGCCAAACCCGAAAAGGTAACGATTGTCGATCGTTTGCCCAAGACCCGTTCTGGCAAGATCATGCGCCGGTTGCTAAAAGCGCGTGAGCAAGGGCTGCCGGAAGGGGATATTAGCACACTAGAAGAGTAAAGTTGTTGTTGTTAAAATTTTGCATCGAGGTCGGCTCTGACTTCAAGTTCATAGGCTAAACAAGTTACTTTTTCGTCGACGGGGTGGTAGGCCTCGTCCTCGACGAAAAATATAAAATATAAAAAAAGAAAAACAAA
>CAZLOF010000704.1:0-734 GCA_964560745.1 uncultured Thermoflexus sp. | reverse complement strand
GTGGTCGGCGCGGACTTCAAGGACATCGCAAAAACAATTTACTTTTGGGTCGACGTCGTGGACGCCCGCGCCGCCGACGAAAAGTTACACTGATCAAAAATGAACTCCAATACTGATATTCAACTTGCCCATGAAAGGCTTGATGTTTATCAAAACGCGCTACAATTTTACGCGCTGGTCGGTAATATCCTCGACGCCTTACCACAAGGCAAACAAAACGCCATCATCGTCGATCAACTCAGCCGCGCCTCGCTATCGATCATGTTAAACATTGCCGAGGGAGTCGGAAAACCAAATGGCAGCGATGACGCAAAGCGCTTCTATAACATCGCGCGTGGCTCGGCAATGGAATGTGGTGCGTGTTTCGATGTCTTGCACATTCGCAAAAAGACCAACGAGGTCGTATTTATTGACGGCAAACGCCTCCTCATCCGCATCGTCAGCATGTTGAGCAAAATGTAGCTCACAGCAACTTACGAATCAGCCCAGCCCAACGCCCGCCCTCATAGCGCTGCAATTGCGCCCGCGTAATCGCCAAATCCTCCTCAAGCTGCATGGCCTTGGCTTTGGCAGCATGAATTTCGCCCAAAGCCGCCCGCATTTGCTGATTTTGATCGAGCAGCCGCGCATAGGCTTGCTCATAAGCATAGACCACCCGCGCAAATGGCTCGCGCCCACGCCGAAAACGCACCGCCCAAGGCGTGATAAACGACGCATCAAACGTCAGGTCACGA
>CAZLOF010000703.1:2479-2687 GCA_964560745.1 uncultured Thermoflexus sp. | reverse complement strand
GGATAGAGCAGTGGTAGCTCGTCGGGCTCATAACCCGGAGGTCGCAGGTTCGAATCCTGCTCCCGCTATTTAATTGAGGATTATCCCGTTGCGGGATAGAGCAGTGGTAGCTCGTCGGGCTCATAACCCGGAGGTCGTAGGTTCGAATCCTGCTCCCGCTATTTAATTGAGGATTATCCCGATGAGGGATAGAGCAGTGGTAGCTCGT
>CAZLOF010000703.1:0-2469 GCA_964560745.1 uncultured Thermoflexus sp. | reverse complement strand
TTTGTTTTTAGCGCATATTCAAAGTTGATAAAAGGTTTTATAACGTCATGCGGCAATCTCGCTACGATTTTCACCCCATCACTGAAAGCGAAGCGCGTGAGGCAATCGCTTGGCAATATGCCCCGCCGCAAGATTTTTATAACCTCGACCCCGCGCCAAGCAAACAAGCCCAACATTTGGCTTACTATCTAAATCCCCAGCATCAAATTTATCGCGTAAGCAACATTGAAGGGCGATTTTTGGCGTGCGCCTCGTTTGGGCGTGATGCACGTGTGGCGGGGGCCGATTATGCACTGGCGGGCGGTGATGTACCACTCGATTTTGGTCTGTGGCTCAACCCATCATTGGTGGGCAGTGGCTTGGGTTATCGCATTTGTGTCGCCCAGCTCGATTTTGCGCGAGCGACATTTGGGGCACGACATTTTCGCGCCACTATCGCCGATTTCAATTCGGCCCCGCAACGGGTGGTAATGGCGCTCAAGTTTAATGCGGTACAACGCTTTGCCGCCAAGCAAAGCGGCGAAATATTTCAAGTTTTTGTGCGTTTCGATAATCCGCTTATCAAATTAAAATATCACACGCTAAATCTAAAACAGATTCCGAGCTTATGAAAGGTTTTAGCGAAGTCGGCCCTTTATCTTTTAGGAATTTGCGCTAAGGAGTAAATTAGCTCGCCATCAACCGCTGAATAAACTGATGAACACCCTCGCTTGAAATCGTGCTAAGGGCGCAGCGATGGGCTGGAGGGGCACTATCGAGGGTTTCGGCCATCAGCCAAGCACTTGTGCCATTTTGCAAGACCGATGCACTGCGCACTTTGAGTTGGGCATCAGCCAAATGAATGCCTTGAATGGCCACAAAACTATGGGGCTTGCCCAAAAAATGGGTGAGGGCATTGGCGGCAAGGCTGTTTACCCCAGCTTGGTTAAGGGCTTGTTGGGCAGCTTGAATATCATGATTCAGCACTGAATTGCGCACTATCATCAACACATCATCATTAACCACTAAGGCAATATTGGGGCTAGGCGAAAACATTTTATCGTTCATCCATAATCGCTCAAACGCAATTAAGGCATCGGCAGCTTTGGTGTATAGCGACAAACGATATTTGTTGACACTGACTAGCCGCAAAACAACCGAGGTGCTATCGGTTAAATAGGCTAATGTCACATTGTTGTGTTGGTCATCGGTGAGCTGTTGCGCAATAATCACCCGTTGGGGGTAGGCACAGGTGCGTACGGCATTAACGACTCGTCGGTCTATGCGTGGGGTTCCGTTTGGCCCGATTGAGGCTAGCTGGCGCGCTAATAATGATTGCGCAGCTTCACGTTCGCGCTGGGCGGGGCTAGAAACAACCCTCGTATCACCTTCTACACCTTCTAACCCAATAATATTACGTTGTCCCAGTAGGCTGGCAACCAACATCAATTCAATATGGGAAAGAAGCATGTCTACCGAATCGGATTTTTCTGCCATACAACCTCGAATAAGAACAAAACTGCAAAGAGATTATGCACTATAAATTTGATATTACGACTCATACTTTAGTCTGTATCAAAAAAATAGTTTTTATGCAACAAAAACAGTGTTTTGCTTCTCTTTGATAATTTTAGATACTTGGCGCATGAATGCATTGCATAAGCGTTCTATGCGTTATTACATGCAATTTATAAGACATTATTTGCTCGAAAAGTTGCGTTTTCTTGTATAAAGAAGTTGGCACAAAATTAGCTTAAAAAACAAAATTCTGAATTTATTGCCCGTTTTATGATAAATAGCATGAAGAGACATGACATTAAGCAATAATGATAATTTAAGTTTTTTTGTTTTTTGATAATCCAACCAACCCAGCACCGGCTGCCCCCAAACCACTTAAAACAGCCAGTAATGGGATAAAGGGGATATTGCTTAATGTGTTACCACCTGAAACCGTGGGGATTTGCCCCGGGCCACCGGGGTCACGCCCGCTGCCAAAAGCGCCACCGCTGCCAGTGTGATCATTGCTGGCGGGTGCATCGGTAAAGCTGCCGCCATCGCCGCCGCCGCTGCCAAGTGTGCCTGTCGTTGGTAATTGGGCATTTTTGTCGCCGCCACCGCCGCCCGATCCACCGCCGCTGCCGCTACCAGACCCGCCACCACTACCAGAGCCGCTGCCGCCACCACCGCTGCTAGGCTTCAACCCGCTACCACCAGCGCCAGACCCGCTGCCTGCGCCCGATGGAGACCCAGCCCCAGAACCGCCACCACCGCTGCCCGAACCACCACCACCCGACCCAGACCCGCCGCCGCTACCAGAACCACTGCCACTGGCGTTGCCATTTAATAGCCCATCTCGAAACTGGTCGAGTGAACTCATAAAATCATCTATCCCTTTCGAGAAATCGCCATTGGCAGAATCACCGAGCAAATCGCCTGAAGTGTCGCCACTAAGGTTATTGGCAATGCGATCAATGGCTGCCGGACCAAGGC
>CAZLOF010000702.1:0-2688 GCA_964560745.1 uncultured Thermoflexus sp. | reverse complement strand
ACGCTTATTATTTGACTTTATACTGAACGCAACCAAATGAACCGATTAAAAACATGCTCAAACCGAGCAAATACATGGTTTTGGTGCCAAACCGGTCGCCAAGAAAACCCGAAATGGGGGTGGTGATGCCAAGGGCTAATACATAAATGCTAAGCACCCATTGTGAATCGGCCAGCGTACCGCCGAATTCGCGGCGTAGGGTTTGAAATGCCACATTAACCACCGTACTATCGATAATGATCATGAAAATACCGAACATAACGGAGATCAGCACTTTCCATTTATCGATAGGGGGTGGCGCATTTTGGGTTTGGGCAGGTAAATTTGGATTCATTTTTTTTAGACCCCAAACGATAATCCCTGCTTCAGTAACACTAAAGCAGGGATTGCACATTTAAAGGGTGATATAAGTGTTAACCAAACCATTATATTACCCTAGCCGATCGGTTACTGAAGGCTACTCGGACTTAGGGGCTTCAGATGATGCTGGCGCGTCTTCGGTTTTCACGCCTGTTTCCTTGGCACGCATACGGCGATACCATTCTGCAAAATGCGGGGGCACATCATCACCATTTGGCCCGCCCCAATGCCGACCCCAACCGTGACCACCACCCCAGCCCATGCGCTTGCCCCACATAAACCGGCCAATCAGCCGCAGCACGAGGAAGAACAAGGCGATGCCGAACAACAAACGGAACAAACCGCCAATGATGCCAAACCCACCCCCGAACCCGCCGCGCATTGGCATTGCGCCATAGCCCGCGCCATGACCATAGTTCATTTGCCCGCGGCCCATTTGCCCGCGCCCAAATGGGCCATTTTGGGGCGGTGTCATTGCGCCATCGGGTGCGACAGGCGCACCCGGCGCAACGGGTGGACGCATGGTTTGTCGCCATTGGGCCATTTGCTCAGCAATTTGTGGGCTTTGCGCTACCCCAACCCTGAACCCAACAGCACCAGCCCCAAACAGCACGCCCAATACCAGTAATACGGCGACAACGACTTGAACGACTCTTTTTGTATTCACTTTTGCTCCTTATCTTTGTTTTGTTAATTGTGTTTTGTCTTAACCCAATTCAAATTTAGTTTTGCAAATCTGTATTGGGTTGTTTTAAATAGATCAGAAAATGATCTGAACTTATGGCCCAAAGCATAGGGAACAATTGTGTAGAAGTTGTGAATTTTATATGGAGAGGTTATGAATCTATTTCACAACAAGAATCATTGAGACGCTGGTAAAATCAGCGCCCTAATCAGCGCCCTAATCAGCGCCCTAATCAGCGCCCTAATCAGCGCAGGGTAGATTCTATCAATTTACACATACCAACTAAGGAGAATATCAAAAGATCGTAACATGAAGCATAAAACATTGACCAGAATTGTGGTTGGCGTGGTTGCAGCAAGCAGTGTGATGGGCACCCAATTGGCGGCGGCCCAAAGCCCCAGCCCAGCCCAACCCGGTGTCAACCTGCTCACCAACCCCGGCCACGAGCATCCGGGGGCCTATTTTGATGGGCGCGGTGAATTGAACGTCACTTGGAACTGGGTTCCATTTTGGGAAGAACCCCCCAAGGGCACCGATTTGCGTGATCAAAACTACCGCACCCCCGAATTTCGCCCACCGTTTGCCCGCGATTATCCTTATCGTGTGAACAGTGGCGGCGGTTCAGACCGCTGGTTTAACTATTTTGCGCTCAACAAAGCCGCTGGCATTATGCAAGTGGTCGAAGGATTGCAAGCCGGTCAACCCCTACGCTTTACATCATGGGTGTCGCTCTGGTCATCAAACGACAATGACCCCGCCATTCCGCCTTCCTCTAGCCGCGATGGCAACATGCAAATTCGCGTGTGCATCCAACAAGATGGCGGCCCACGCAACATGGTCAGCCCCGAGTTAGTATGTTCGGCTTGGTATCAACCTTACGACAAGTGGTATCAAATTAGCGTCGATGCCGTTGCCAAAGGCCCCAAGGCTTTGGCGTTGGTGCAGTCACGCGCCTCCATCCCTGTCGAGCATAACGATGCTTATGTCGATGATAGCTGTTTTGAAATCTTGTCAGGTTCGGGCATTTGTGTTGGTCAAGGCTTTGTGCCAACAGGCGTTGCCAAGGGTGTCGCCCAACAATCGAAACCCGCGCCGTTAGCTCCACCGGATGCTGGTTCAGCCAAACCAGCCACCAGTGCCACCGCTACTGCCGCCGCCGCCCCAGTAGTAACAACAGCCACAACAACGACTGCCGCAGCGCCCAGTGGCAAAGCCCCACAAGTTACAGACTATAGCAACTATAACGAGTACTTGAAAGCCTACTATGCCTATATCGGTGTAGCACAACCTACAACCTCGGCTGCCACCGCCCCCGCTGCCACAACCACAACGACCAGCAATGTAGGGGCTTCAACCGTTAGCAATGTCGCCGCTGGCCTCAACATTCGTTCTGGCCCCAGCACAAGCGCCAGTATTATCGGTGTGTTGGCCGATGGTGCTGCAATTGATGTGACGGGTAAAACTGCCGATGGCATGTGGTATCAGGTCAAGTCGAGTGCTGGCACTGGTTATGTTTATGCTTCATTGACCACCCCCAACGCTGCCGCTCAAGCTGCGCCCGTGGTGCAATAAGCCTCTATAAATTGTCATTGACATAAAAAAAACCGCAAGGGTTATAACCCTTGCGGTTTTTTTTATGTCAA
>CAZLOF010000701.1:0-2690 GCA_964560745.1 uncultured Thermoflexus sp. | reverse complement strand
CAATCTCACTATATCCCTGCCAAGCTGCGCTTGGCAGGGATATAGTGAGATTGGCATATCGCCTTTTTACCAAAGATTTATCTGGACAACTATATTACAATCACCGTGTTTCATGAAAAAGGCAAATACGTTATGGCAAGTTGCACCCCATGCTGACCGCGAATTTTATAGCGCACTGTCTGAATTACACCCATTATTGGCCCAAGTGCTGTGGGCACGGGGCAATAAATCGGTTGAACAAGCACGTGCCTTTATTGCCGATACATCACTATCAGCAGACCCCAATGCTTTAACGGATATAGACAAAGCTGTTGAGCGTATTTTGCAGGCGATTGGGACGGGTGAATCGATCGCTATTTATGGCGATTACGATTGCGATGGTGTAACGGCTTGTGCACTGCTAATGTCGGCTTTAACGCAGTTAGGGGCCAAGCCGCAAATCTACATCCCCGATCGTTTTGAAGAAGGCTATGGCCTTAATTCAACCGCGCTAGATAAGTTAAAGGCCCAAGGGGTCAATTTGGTCATTACGGTAGATTGTGGCGCCCGCGCTGTAAATGAAGCCCAACATGCCCGCGACATTGGCCTCGACCTGATTATTACCGATCATCATGATTTAGAACATGAATTGCCCCAAGCCTTGGCGGTGATTAACCCCAAACGCCCAGATTGTAATTATGCCTTTAAACAACTAGCCGGGGTTGGGGTGGCCTATCGCTTGGCTCAAGCCTTATTTGCCCAAGCCAAGCTGCCCAATGAAGCCACCCACGCATTTCACGATTTAGTTGCCATCGGCACGATTGCCGATGTCATGCCTCTCATTGGCGAAAACCGCAGTTTGGTGCGGGCTGGCTTGCAAATCATCAACACCGCGCCCCGTTTGGGGGTGATGGAATTGGTGCGAGCCGCTCGCTTAAAGGCGGGGCAAGTTTCGGCTAGCAAAATTGCCTTTCAGCTTGCGCCGCGCCTCAATGCCGCCGGGCGACTCGATACAGCATTGAATGCTTATGAGTTGTTGATGACTGATAACCCAGCTTGGGCCGCCGACCTTGCCAACACCCTGAGCAGCCGCAACGAGCAACGTCAGCAAATTACAGCGGCGGTAGTGCGTGCTGCCGAAAAACAATTGGACGCCAATCTTGATCCTAAAAAATTGCCATTATCGTTTGCGGCTTCGTCCGACTATAACGCTGGGGTGATTGGTTTGGCGGCGGCACGCTTGGTCGAGCGGCATATTCGCCCAGCGGTGGTGGTAATGATTACAGGCGAAGAAGCACGCGGCTCGTGCCGCAGTGTGAGTGATTTTCACATGACCGATGCCTTAGATGCTTGCAAACCATTATTGCTCAAACACGGCGGGCACGCAGCGGCAGCCGGTTTTACCACCCGCACCCAATGGCTAGGTGAATTGCAACAACGGCTGTATGAATTGGCGCAAGCACAACGACCCGAACACGGCTGGGTTAAAACCATTCATGCCGATGCCGAGATTAACCTGCACAAATTAAGCAGCCAAACCCACTCAGCCATGCAATTGCTAGAGCCGCATGGGCATGGGAACCCACAGCCTATCTTTGTGGCGCGTCAAATTGAAGTGCGTTCGGCCCGACGAATTGGCCGCGTAGAGGAAGACGCTGGCCATGAGAGCAGCGCCGGTCCGCATCTTAAGCTCAACCTAAAAGATGCGCGAGGTGGCAATTGGGATGCCATCGGTTGGCGCATGGGCGAGCGCTTCGACGAAACACCTCCGGGCGCAAAAATTGATTTGGCATTTCACCTCGATATGAATGAGTGGAATGGTGAAAAACGCTTACAACTGGTGTTGGAAGACATTCACTAATTTAAAACCTATTTCCCCAGATCCCAAACCGCCGTGCTGCGCTGCCGGTTGATTAAGATGGGCAAATAAGTCTTGTTAGGGAATTGCACCGAGTCAACCGGATTGCTCGCTTCAATCGACGTTGTAGCTGTTGAGGCGGGAACGATTTCGGCCAAGCTTTGGGCTGGCGTGCAATTGAGAATGAAGGCAGCCGTAAGCACGAATGCTGTGAAGGGGGCGGTGAGGCGGGCGACGATGTGGAGGGTGATGGGGCCTGTGCTCACGTTTGCTTTCATCTGTCTGACGATAGAATAGCATTCGTAAGCCTAAAAGGGAATTAGGACTAGGGCCGATAAAATGAACGGATATTACAGTGCAAAACATCATAGTAACTGTCATGGGATTGCAACGTTGCAGTCATGAGAAGATTGGGGCTGAGAAATGGGGATTAAGTTGTCAGGCACGAGTCATGACTCGTGCCTGATAACTTAATCCCCATTCCCTAATCCCGCCCTCTATTGCGCCGCAATATCAACATACTCCTGCCGCAACAGCAAATCATCACCGATACCAAAACGGGCCAACAGCTTACCGATGACCGCGGCTTTGCGCTCAGCATCCCGCACACTCCATGTGCGGCTCTTGATCTCGACAAAATAGCCATCGCGGGCCGGGCTGAGCACACGATCTAAATTGACAAACAATTCATCATCTTCAAAAATGACTTCCCAGCGCAAGCGGTCTTTTTCAACTTGCATCTCACGTGCCGGTTTAAAGTATTCGCGGTAAAAGCGCAAGCTACGATCAGCTGGAGCCATAAACCGCACCCGCGATAGCACGATCGAATGTGGGAATTCGCGCTCAGTTTGCC
>CAZLOF010000700.1:0-2693 GCA_964560745.1 uncultured Thermoflexus sp. | reverse complement strand
GTCCATCAGCACTTCATGCTCGTCGAGCCGTTCACCGTGCTGGAGAACATGCTGCTGGGTGCGGAGGGCGGGCTCACGCTCAGCGCCGGCATCACCCGGGCGCGCCAGGAAATCCGGGCCCTGGAGCGCGACTATGCGCTGGAGGTCGATCTCGACGCCCAGGTCAAGGACCTGCCGGTTGGCGTGCAGCAGCGCGTCGAGATCCTGAAGGCGCTGTTCCGCGGTGCCCGCATCCTGATCCTCGACGAGCCCACCGGCGTGCTGACGCCGCAGGAGGCCGATCATCTCTTCCGCATCCTGCGCAACCTGAAGGCGCAAGGGCGTACCGTCGTCCTGATCACCCACAAGCTGCGCGAGATCATGGCCGTCACCGACAATGTCTCGGTGATGCGCCAGGGCCAGATGGTGGCGCATCGACGCACCGCCGAGACCGACCGCGAGGAGCTGGCCGAGCTGATGGTCGGCCGCAAGGTGCTGCTGCGCGTCGAGTTTCTCCGTCCGCGCCGGCGAGATCGTCGGCATCGCCGGTGTGGCCGGCAACGGCCAGTCCCAGCTCCTGGAAGCCATCGCCGGCATCCGCCGCCCGACATCGGGCCGGATCACGGTCAAGGGCGTGCCGGTGGTCGATCCCGGCCAGGCGCGCGAGCAGGGCTGCGCGCACGTGCCCGAGGACCGGCTGCGCATGGGGCTGGTGAAGGGGTTTCACGCCTACGAGAACGCCATCCTCGGCTACCATGTCGAGCCCGCCTATGTGGAGCACGGCTTCTTGCGCCGCAGCTCGATCATCGAGACCTGCCGGCGCTGGATGCAGGGCTACGACGTCCGCCCGCAGGCGCCGATGCTGGAGGCCACCTCCTTCTCCGGCGGCAACCAGCAGAAGCTGGTGCTGGCCCGCGAGATGGAGCACGAACCCGACCAGCGCCTGGTCGGCCAGCCGACCCGCGGCGTGGACATCGGCGCCATCGAGTTCATCCACCGCCGCCTGATCAGCATGCGCGACGCCGGCAAGGCGGTGCTGCTGGTCTCGGTCGAGCTCGACGAGATCCTGTCCCTCTCCGACCGCATCGTCGTCATGTACGACGGCATCGTCACCGGCGAGCTGTCGGCCGCGGAGGCGGACGAGCGCAAGATCGGGCTCCTGATGGCGGGTGTGACGCGGGAGGCGGCGTAGTGCAGCAGTACCCGCTACCGGAGCAACATACGGAAATTCCGCTTTCCGTGGACAATGCGAACGATCTGCCGGCGAATGCAAATGTGGTCGGCCGCTTCGTCGGAAATATTGTACCGACTAGCTGGCCCCGATTTCGTTTCCACGCTCTGCTTGCGCGAACAGCCGATCAATTCGCCGCCGCATCTCGTCTTGATCTACCACCCGCCCTATCAGCAGCGAATCATGCCCGCGCTGTAACATGGCGAAGAGCAGCGCTCGCTCCGCTTCAGCCTGTCGTTCATCTTGCACGCTTGCCTGACCATTCGCAGTCATCGCACCACACATCGGTCGGCCCGAAACAACCGTATGTGCCAACACAGGGTCGGGCCATGACGATCACAACGGCACACTCGCGTATAACGCGAAGACGATCCACGGCTATCATCTGATGCGCACCAAGCTGCCCGCCTGGGTCAATCTCGGCCTTCTCCCGATCCTCAACCTGCTGCTCGCCTTCGTCGTCTCGGGCTTCGTCGTCGTCCTGCTCGGCGAAAACCCGTTCAAGGCGGTCGAGCTGCTGGTCTACGGCGCCTTCGGCTATGGCGAGGCCATCGGTTACACCCTCTACTACGCCACCAACTTCATCTTCACCGGGCTCGCCGTCGCCATCGCCTTCCATGCCGGCCTCTTCAACATCGGCGGCGAGGGGCAGGTCATGCTGGGCGGGCTGGGCGTCGGGCTTGTCGGCATCTATCTGGGCTGGCTGCCCTGGCCGATCTCGATCCCGCTGGCGATCCTGGCGGCCATGGCCTTCGGCGGCCTGTGGGGCTTCATTCCCGGCTGGCTGCAGGCGGTCCGCGGCAGCCATACCGTCATCACCACCATCATGCTGAACTTCGTCGCCGGGGCGCTGATGACCTACCTGATGGTCAACGTGCTGATCCGGCCGGGCCAGGCCAGTCCCGAAAGCATCACGTTCCCGAGCGAAATCTGGCTGCCGGCGCTGGGACCGCTGCTGGGCCTGGGCCGCTCGCCGTTCAACTTCGCCTTCGTCATCGCGCTTCTCGCCTGCGTCGCCGTCTGGGCCTTCGTCTGGAAGACACGGCTCGGCTACGAGCTGCGCGTCACCGGCAAGAGCGAGCCTGCCGCCATCTACGGCGGCATTAGTCCGAGAAAACAGATCATCCTCGCCATGACCCTGTCCGGCGCCCTCGCCGGCATGATGGCGCTGAACGAAGTCTTGGGTGCCCAGCACCGGCTCATCCTCGGCTTCTCCGCCGGCTACGGCTTCGTCGGCATCGCCGTGGCGCTGATGGGCCGCAACCACCCGGTCGGCATCGTCCTGGCCGCCCTGCTGGTCGGCGCCCTCTACCAGGGCGGCTCGGAGCTGGCCTTCGACATGCCGCGCGTCAACCGCGACATGGTGGTGGTGATCCAGGGTCTGGTGATCCTGTTCTGCGGTGCGCTGGAGCACATGCTGCGGCGACCCCTGGAGGCCATCTTCGCACGTCGTCCGGCTGCGGTGGCCCAACCGGCATGAGCG
>CAZLOF010000699.1:0-2694 GCA_964560745.1 uncultured Thermoflexus sp. | reverse complement strand
TGCCCGCGTAGGCGGGCAATCGGCGAAGCCTCTAGGGACGACTTTGAGTCGTCTCAAATATTTGCAGCTATTCAATTCCGCGATCATCTTAACCCTTACAATAGTTGCAAGCGCGTAAGTCGAATGGCAAAGGATGCCGTCAAGCTGACGGCGCTCCGTGAACACACCTTACAAACACGTTAAAATCATCATATCGCCCAGCCGCTATGAACATTGACCCCGTTGCCCTGCGCCGATTTCTCATTCACGCATTTTCGCTAGATGATCTAAAAACCCTGTGTTTTGAGCATTTGCCAGAAGCTAACCCCGATTTGCCTTGGCAAGCGCCACCCTCGGCAGTTGCCCGCGAATGGGTGCTGTGGTGCGAACGACACGGCAAACTGGCGATTTTGGCGCAAGCCGCCCAACAAGCGCGACCAGCCACATGGGCCAGCTTCACCACCCAACGCCCTAGCGTATGCCAATTGCGCCCAATTACGCGCGAATTTGTGGGCCGCGCCGCCGAAATCGACGCGCTTATCGGCGAATTACGCCAAAGTGGGCGCGTGGCGATTAGTTCGGCCATTGTTGGCATGGGCGGGGTGGGCAAAACTGAGTTGGCGAACTATGTGGCGCACGAGGTGCAGGCCGATTACCCCGACGCACAATTGCTCATCCCGCTCGGTACCCACAGCGGCGCAAGCCCAATGACCCCACGCCAAGCCTTGGGGTATGTGATCACCGCGCTTCACCCAACTGATGCCTTGCCTGATGATGAAGCCGCGTTACAACACCGCTATCGGTTGGCATTGCACGGCAAACGGGTCTTGATCATCGCCGATGATGCAGGCGATGAAGCCGTCATCAGCCAACTGATGCCGCCAGCCGGCTGCGCCCTCATCGCCACCGCGCGTAAACGGCTTGAAGGCCTGCCACCGCACGAGCTACCCACCTTGCCAGCAAACGAGACGATGGCCTTATTACGCCAATTTCGCCCCAGCCTGAGCGAGGCCGAGGCGGGCGAATTGGCGCAGGCGGTGGGCTACTTACCTATTGCCATCAGCGTGGTCGGCGGGCATTTACGCGCCAACAAAAGCAAAACCGCCCGCCGCTATTTGGATGAGTTACGCCAATTGGGGCTAAAAGCCTTGCGTAGCCCAGCGCGACAACTCGACGTGAGCGCTGTGTTCGAGGCCAGCTACAACACCTTGGCTTCGACCCAGCAAGCCCTCTTTCGCGCCCTCGCCGTCATGCCCGCCAGTTTTGACCGCTACGCCGCGCAGGCTGTTGCCCGAACTGGCGCCGAGGCTGAGGCCGATGCCGCCCCTGCCGCCATTGATGCTGACCTAGACACATGCGTCAACCTGCACCTGCTGACCTATGACGAACAGCGCGAACGCTTTAACTGGCACGACCTGATGCGCCAATTTGCCCAACAAAAATTACGTCAAAATCCTATTGAATCTACGGCTAGCGAGTTGGGCTATGCCAATTACTATACATCAGTGGCACAATATGCCGATGATCTTTACACAGAAGGGCACAATAATATTACCGACGGGCTAACTTTATTTGATGCTGAGCGCGTTCACATCGAACACGCCTTTGAAATCTGGCAATCTCAGCAAGACCCTGCGCAATGTATCGCTTTGGTTTTAGGCTGTGTCGAGATCGCTCTCTTACGCTTCCCCGCGACCCAAAACATTCGTTGGCAATCTGCTTGCACGATGGCAGCAGAACAAATCGGCGATCGGTTCTCACATGGCGCGGCGCTGGGCAACCTCGGCGGGTTGTATTGGTCTACAGGCCGCTATGCCGATGCCGAGCAACACTCTCAGCAATTGCTCAGCATCGCCAGCGAGATCGGCGACCGATCCTCACAAGCCAAGGCGCTGGGCAACCTCGGCTTGGTATATTTAGATACAGGCCGCTATGCCGAGGCCGAGCAACACTTGCAGCAATGGCTCAGCATCGCCACCCAGATCGGCAATCGGGCCTCGCAAGCCAAGGCACTGGGCAACCTCGGCTTGGTGTATTTGGATACAGGCCGCTATGCCGATGCCGAGCAACACTTGCAGCAATTGCTCAGCATCGCCAGCCAGATCGGCGATCGGGCCTCGCAAGCCGCGGCGCTGGGCAACCTCGGCGGGGTGTATTTGTCTACAGGCCGCTATGCTGATGCCGAGCAACACTTGCAGCAACAACTCAACATCGCCAGCGAGATCGGCGATCGGGCCTCGCAAGGCAAGGCGCTGGGCAACCTCGGCTTGGTGTATTTGGATACAGGCCGCTATGCCGATGCCGAGCAACACTTTCAGCAAGGCCTCAGCATCGCCAGCGAGATCGGCAATCAAGATAGTAGCACAACTGCTCAGTGGAATTTAGGCGACTTAGCTGAAAAACGCGGCGATCTTGCGCGTGCAATTGAATTGATGCAAAAACGAGTGGATTTTAAACAAGCGATTGGACATCCTGATGCAGTAGAACAGGCTGAATACGTTAATGCGTTGCGGCAGCGACTGCGCGAATCGCAAGCCAGCAGTTAATCCGCCCATTCATGCACAGGTAACGAGCGTTACACCCCCCTCCCGCAAAATTCGGGCGCAGTAGATGGCCAGCCACTTAAAGTTGCTGGGCCTATGCCCCGAGCGCCCAAAATAGCCGAGCCACTTTTCCCGGGCCACCCCTTGATTGGGCCATGGGTGCATAGCCCCC
>CAZLOF010000698.1:0-2700 GCA_964560745.1 uncultured Thermoflexus sp. | reverse complement strand
CACACGCAATTTGGCGGCGGCTTCGTCCATCAGGTCAATGGCCTTATCTGGCAAACGCCGGTCGGTAATATAGCGTGACGACAATTGTTTGGCGCTGACAATGGCATCATCGGCGATCTTTAATTTGTGATGGGCTTCGTAACGCCCACGCAACCCCATCAACATTTTAATGGTGTCGTCTTGGCTTGGCTCATCCACATATACCGGCGCAAATCGGCGCTCTAACGCGCTGTCTTTTTCAATATATTTGCGATATTCGTCGAGCGTGGTCGCGCCCATACAGCGTAATTCACCCCGTGCGAGGGCTGGTTTCATAATGTTGGCAGCATCCATGCTGCCGCTGCTGTTGCCTGCGCCCACCACGTTATGCAGTTCATCCATAAACAAAATGATCTCACCTTGGCTGCGCAATACCTCATCCATACATTGCTTTAGGCGTTCTTCAAAATCGCCGCGAAAGCGTGAGCCAGCGACAAGGCTAGCCATATCGAGGGCGATGACCTTTTTGTTGAGCAACATATCGGGCACATCGCCGCTATTAATACGCTGAGCCAAGCCTTCGGCAATGGCAGTTTTGCCAACACCGGCTTCGCCAATCAGCACCGGGTTATTTTTGGTGCGGCGGGCCAACACTTGTACCACGCGCAAAATCTCTTGGTCGCGCCCAATCACCGGGTCGAGTTTGCCGTCTTTTGACATTTGGGTCAAATCGCGTGAGAATTTTTCGAGTGTGCGATATTTGGTCTCGGCTTGTTTGTCGGTGACCCGTTGCCCACCTCTAAAATCTTTAATTGCATCCATCACCCGGTCTTTGGTGATTTTGTAATCGGCCAAAATGCGGGCGCTGGGTGTATTGCGTTCCGATGTCATTGCCAGTAGCAAATGTTCGGTGCTAATAAATTCGTCTTTTAAGCGGTTCGCTTCTTCGCTGGCAATTTCGGCGATGCGCCGTAAGCGTGGTGTGATGAAGATTTGGGCTTGCCCGCTGCCATAAACACTTGAGCGTGAGCCTTGTTTTAATACATCGTCTAATTTGCCCGTAACCACCGCGACATCGACGTTCATGCGTTCAAGCAATTGCGGCACGATGCCTTCGGGCTGTTCGAGCATGGCCAGAAAAAAATGCTCGGCATCGACTTGGCTATGACCATAACGCTGGAGTACCTCTAACGCACGTTGCGCCGCGTCTTGCGCCCGTTCGGTAAATCTATCGTAATTTAGCATGTTGTATGTTGGTTAATCTCTTGTCTGCTTTTTCACTATAACAATTCCTTGTATTTTGCGCTTAATTATCGGAATCGCGTTAGAGAAAGATGGGAGTTTGCATAATGTCGCGTTTCTTTTATCTTCTCAATAATTGAAGGGGATTCCCAAAAGACGTAATGCCGAACTCACGATCACTTTGTGTTTGGCGAGGGCTTGCCCTCGCCAAACACAAATTGATCGTGAGTTCGGCGAAAATTTGTTTTCAATGTTTTTAATCAGTAACAAGAATCGTAGATACATTAAATTTGACAAACTTGACAAATTTGACAAATTATCAAAATAGCCTTGACAATTCTTCGTCATTTATATATACTCTTTCCGCTTAACCAATGCAAACATTTAACGATCTCGTCAGCGCCGTGCGCGTAATGAACCCTGCTAATAAGGTGGCTGGGACCTATATTGCGCATGGTGTCATGTTCCCAATCGGCTTTGCCGGTCGGGGAGATAACAAAATGACATGGAGAGAGGTGAGGATTGCGTAAACCCTACGCATTCTAGTGTTCGATAACGAACCCGCCTCAGCCATATGCCGAGGCGGGTTTTTTGTTGCTTGGTGCAAGCCCGCAATAAAACGCCGCAAGTAATTTGTAAACTGTAAAACCACATAACCATAAAAGGAGGAATTGAGATGAAAAGTCATATTTATACCCAATATCAGACTGTTGATTTGGCCCCGTTAACCATTGTGTTAAGAGAAGAACGTTTTGTCGAAATACGACAGGTTATCGAGCCACTCGATCCATCTCAGTCTCTGAGGATTATTGACATGCAGCAATTGCAGCGTTAATCCTCAGCACCGACAGCGTCGGTGTCGCTCAACAACCCAATCCGTTTCACTTATGGGCCAGCCATTCATTTGGCAGGATTGTCGCCGCCATGCATTTGGCATGGCCGTGCGCCGGCCAATAAACAACCACTTTTTATAGGAGATGTGTCATGAACTTTGACCCATTTGAGCTTATTGAAATTTTTTTTGATAATCCTGTTGCTTGCATTCTCGGTCTCGTTGTGTTGATCGTGTTTTTGCGTATAACGGCGGATGTTCTTTTGTAGTAAACAACTCAGCTTTTTAGCGCCTCTGTTTAAACAAATAAGTTGGCGCAAACGATGAAAATCATGATGACGATTTATGCCACTACCTTTGGCGAAATGCTACGGGCTTTACGGTTACATGCCAATCTTACTCAATCTGAGCTAGGCCAAGCCACTGGCTATAGCCCCGCCTTGATCTCGCGGCTTGAGTCAAATGCCCGTTGCCCAGATATCGATATGCTCTATCAACGCTTTGTGCCAGCGTTGCAATTAGAAGCAGATTCGGCAGATGCCCAACGTCTGATTGCTTTGGCGCATCAGCATCGGTTGGCTCAGGTGATGGGACCGCCGCCGCCGCCACCACCTCGTGCCGAACTTAGCACCGCGATTATGTTGATG
>CAZLOF010000697.1:0-2717 GCA_964560745.1 uncultured Thermoflexus sp. | reverse complement strand
GTCTGGTTCAATGAAAACCAACCCCGAGTTTTACACCGCAACCCCGTCACTTATCCCAGAGCGTATTCACCTTGATAATTTTTACAAAGCATGGAATCAAGCCAGTTTTGGCAGCTATTACATCAACAGCATTGTCACTACTTTGATTGGGGCCAGCGCCGAGATTATTATGGCTGTTACAACGGCCTATGCCTTGGTATTTGTGCGTTTCCCATTCCGCAATTTTGTGTTTGTGATGTTGTTGGTGGCATTGATGGTGCCTGAGCAAGTGGTTATTTTGCCTAACTTTTTAACCATTGCCGATATGGGGTTGCTTGTTACATCAAGCCGAGACTTAAGCACGCAAGATTACATTCGTGGATGGTTCGCCATTATCTTACCGGGTGCAAGTATTGCCTTTGGCACATTTTTACTGCGCCAATATTTCCGTACCGTGCCTGCCGATTTGGTAGATGCCGCAAAAGTAGATGGCGCAAGCCACTGGACAACGATGATGAACGTCATTGCACCCGTCGCCACCCCAGCCATTGCTACGACGGGCTTGTTGTCTTTTACCGCCAAATGGAATGAGTATTTGTGGCCCCTGATTGTGACCTTTAGCGACAGATTGCGCACACTGCCCATTGCTATGCGTCGGTTGCTCGATGCCGAAGGCAACGCTGAATGGGGTGTGGTAATGGCCGCCGCTATTTTTGTGGTATTACCCGTTATTTTAGTGTTTTTATATGCTCAACGCTATGTGGTGGACGGTCTCGCTAGCGGAGCAGTAAAAGGATAGAGGTTAATGGTTAATGGTCAATGGTTAATGATTAAGTGTGTTCTTCGTTAATGATTCATAAGGATCAGGGATCATTAACCATTAACTATTGATCATTGACCATTAAAAAAGAGGAGTATAAAAATGAAGACAATTACCCGAAGAAATTTATTGAAAGGAATTGGGATTGGAGCTGGTGCAGCCGCATTGGCCGCCTGTGCAGCCCCAACTGCCGCGCCACAGGCCAAACCCGCTGAGCCAGCCAAACCAGCAGAGGCCAAGCCCGCCGCCCCCGCCGTCGTCAGCAATCCCGGCAGCGCCGTCACCATTGTTCATTGGGGGTTTAGCGGCGGCAACCTAGAAAAGCGCGAAAAAGAATTGGCAGCTAAGTTTAACGACAGCCAAAAAGATGTTAAGGTTGACATTCAAGTGCAAGGCAGCTATGAAGAAACCGCAAACAAATTGACCGCATCACTAGCTGCTAAACAAGCCCCAGATATGGTGCTATTGTCAGACGTGTGGTGGTTTAAATTTGCCCGTGCCAAGGCGCTCTTGGCCCTCAACGATGCCGTTGCGGGCGAAAAAGGCATTGATGCCAACGACTTTGTGCCCTCGCTTTGGAATGAAGGCTTGGTCAAAGGCGCACAGCATTGGATTCCGTTTGCCCGCAGCACTCCGTTGTTTTATTACAACAAGACCATGTTCAAAGAGGCCGGCATTGACAAGGTACCCGACACTTGGCAAGGCTTGGTTGACCTCGCCCCCAAACTGGTAAAGAAAGATGGCGACAATATCAAAGTGTCGTTGTTCTCGCATCCAGATGGCGCAAGCTATATTGCTTGGTTGTTCCAGTGCGTGGCGTGGCAATTTGGCGGTGGTTATAGCGATGCTAAGTTGACCAAGTATGAGTTGCTCAATCCCGATACCATTCGTGCTGGGCAATTCTACGCCGATAGCGTTAACAAAGGCAAATGGGCTGTTTTGTCGAAAGACCCACAAAAAGACTTCATTTCTGGGTTGACTGCTACTACGATTATGTCAACTGGTTCATTGGGTGGCGTGGTTACCGATGCTAAGTTTGATGTTGGGACTGCCTTCTTGCCGATGGAAAAGCAATTCGGTTGCTGCACCGGTGGTTCAGGCTTGGCAATTCCGGTGACAACACCCAAAGAGAAAGTGCAAGCTGCGATGAAGTATATTGCTTATGCTACGGGTAATGATGGTGGCGCATTCTGGGCGCAAAATAGCGGTTATATGCCAGTGCGCAAGAGCACGGCAGACACCCAAAACTATAAGGACTTCTTTGCCAAGAATCCTCAGTTTAAGACTGCCGTTGACCAATTGCCCAAGACTCGCCCACAAGATGCCGCCCGCAACTATGTGCCGGGTGGCGACAATATCATCGGCAAAGGCTTAGAGCGCATTATTGTTGGCAAGGAAAATGTCGAAACTGTGTGGAAAGACATTACAGCCCAACTTGAAAAAGAAGGCGAACCTGTCAAGAAAGATATTGCAGCCTTGCTCGGCTAATTGATGATGACAAGGTGAGGGGGTGACAGTGTAGAATTTTATATACTGTCACCCCCTCACCATGTCACACCTTCACCCCCTCATTTAACCGGGCATACTGCGTATAATGATTGGCAGAGGCCCTCATGACTTCGATACACACAATCGACTTACACTTTCTCGGCTCGTCCGAATCAACGGCAGCATTTTTGATTATTGGCCCCACTGGGCCGATATTAATTGAATGTGGCCCCGGCTCTACCCTCAACACCCTGATTGCTGGTTTAGCACGATATGGCGTTCAACCTAGCGACATTAAAGATGTGCTGCTGACTCACATTCACCTTGATCATGGTGGCGCGGCAGGCTGGTGGGCACAACAAGGGGCGCGTATTCATGTTCATCATTTTGGTGCTCCACACCTTATCGACCCCTCAAAACTGCTGGTCAG
>CAZLOF010000696.1:0-2726 GCA_964560745.1 uncultured Thermoflexus sp. | reverse complement strand
CGCCTACACCGTCCGCAATGGGCAAATTGAAGGCGAACAATCATCGCCCTTCCGCCTTGGCCCCGTCGGTGGGCGCATCGTGGCCGAAACCTTTGTCGGGCTGATGAAATCTGACCCCAACTCGGTGCTCAATCAACCCAACTTCCGCCCCAGCCAAAACCTCACCAATCGACAAGGCAACTTTGGCTTCAAAGAATTGGTTCGCGCCGTTGTTGACCCGCGCCCAAGCAACCCACCACCACAAATCGGCCCACGCCCCGGCCCATTGCCACCGCCACCACAAATCGGCCCACGCCCACCGCGACCGTAACAAGTATTACATCAACTTAGGCTAATAAAAAATTCTTGTAAAGGCGCAAAGGTTAAAATCTTTGCGCTTTTGCGCCTTTGCAAGAATTTTTTTGTCAAATGCCTTTTTCTCATACAATTCGATGCTCAAACACGTCCACATACACTTCGTCCAAATCTGGGTATGGTGAATCTTTGGCAAATTGCACCGCATCTTCAATCACCCGTGCCACCTCTTGCTCAATGGCCGTAAGTTGCGCCGCCGTCAGGCCATGTCCCAACAATTTTGCCCCCAAACGCATAATTGGGTCACGGTCGGGCGTACGCCACATTTCAACCTCGGCTTTATCGCGGTAAATTTGCGAATCGCCAATCATATGCCCCACGGTGCGATAAGTCTTGGCCTCGATAAATGTCGGCCCCTTGCCCTGTCGCCCACGGGTTACCGCCCGACATACCGCGTCATGCATGGCTTCAATATCGTTGCCATCCACAATTTCAGCCGGTATGTTATAGGCCGCAGCCCGCTCGACCAAATCTTTATTATTGGTGGTTTGGCTGATCGGTGTCATCTCCGAATACAAATTGTTTTCGCAAATGAAGATCGCCGGAGCCTGCCACATCGCCGCCAAATTCATGGCCTCGTGTGCCGCCCCCTGATTGGTCGCCCCATCGCCAAAAAATGTCACCGCCACATTGTCATTGCCATCTAACTTGGCCGCCAATGCACACCCCACCACCGTTGGCAAACCGGCCCCCACAATGGCGTTGGCTGGCATAATGCCCTTTGACAAGTCAGTCCAATGCATGCTGCCGCCTTTGCCTTTGCAGCAGCCCGTTACTTTGCCCAACATTTCGGCCATTGCGGCGCGTGGGCTAATGCCCTTCGCCAAGGCATGACCATGCCCACGATAATTGGTGATGAGAATATCGTCATCGCGCAAGGCTAAGGCCGTGCCAGCCGCCGTCGCCTCTTGCCCAATACACATATGCAAGCTGCCACGAATGATGCCTTGTTGAAACAAAGCCTCGCATTTGCGCTCAAACTCACGCGCCAGCACCATGTTGTAATAACCTGTTTTTAATTCTTCGAGTGATAAAGCCATAGTAAGAATTTTGGATTTACGATTATCGATATCTTCGTATCTTCTCAATAATTAAGGGTAGCCCCAAAGCTGTAATGTCGAAATCACTATATGACCTTTGAAGACATGGGCTTCGTCCATGTCTTCAAAGGTCATATAGTGATTTCGACGTAAATTTATTTTACTTTTCCCATTTTATTAAGAAGATACACCACTTAAATTTAAAATATAAAATCACAAGTTAGGCACACGCCGCTGCATCTTTGGCCCAACGGTTAAATTGAGGTGGCGCATTGTGCGATAACCGCGCCCGTGCCTCATACCAAAGTTGCGCCCAATCGCACCAGTCGGTTGTTTCGCTGGCCGGGTTGCTAGGGCTACGCGCCACAAAACCCGGAAACGCCGGCCGCCCAGTGGGTTGACCGGTCGGTTGATAACGCAAATCAAAGCTCCAGCGAATGTCATTACTTTTATTGGCAAGTGATGCATGCATGGTTAAGCGATGCATCAGCAAAACGCCACCCCGCTTAACCGGAACCGGCACAGGTTTACGCGCAATCAACTTCGATGGAATTTGTAAACCACCATCGGGGCCACTGCCCGGGCAATGTGTTACCAACTCACCTTTATGGCTGCCCGGGACTACCGCCAAACACCCATTTTCAACTGTTGCGTCTGTAATCGGCATCCACACCGTCAACACCGGCACTTCATTTTGGGCTTCGGTTGCCACTCCCAAATCTTGATGCCAGCCCACCCGCACCACAAGGCCATTTTTGGCGCTATCGGGCACCATAAGTTCGGGCGGTTTTATGCGGGTATGTTGAATGGGGTTTGAATACACCTCGGGGCCGACGAAATGCTCGGCGATATCGAGCAAACGCTCGTGCCGCAACAAATTAAACACCGATTCGGTCAGGTGAATCGGGGTGTCGGGGTAAACCTGCCCTTGTGGCAACGAAATATCAAAATGCTGCCCCCAGTTCAAGCCCGATTCGACAATAATGCGCGTCAGCCGTTGCCCAAATGGCAAATTGCGATAGGTATCGCTGATTTTGCCCTCACTGTGCCATTGCTCGGCCAGCGCATCTAGCGTCGCGGCATAATCTTCGACCACCGGCTGCAAATCGGTATCCACGTCAAACACATCTTCAACCACCAAATAGCCTTCGTCATTAAATTTAGCCATCATTTCTGGCGTAATGTTTATTTTTTGCATGTTGTTTATTTGTTTAATAAGTTAGTCATGAGCTATGAGCCGTGAGCTTTAAGCTTTAAGCTCTGACTCATAGCTCAAGGCTCAAGGCTCATAGCTCATAGCTCATAATTCACGAGCCAACACCAAATCCACCA
>CAZLOF010000695.1:0-2731 GCA_964560745.1 uncultured Thermoflexus sp. | reverse complement strand
CCCCCAACAAACTATCATGCCGAACACACGATCGTTTTGTGTTTGTAAGGGTGCAAAGCCCCTTCACAAACACAAAACGATCGTGTGTTCGGCAAAAATTTGTTTTGATTTTCACTTGCAAGGCAAAATAATGGTTTGCCTAGTTTTTAATAAACCGCTCAATCATTTGCCGCAATCCTTCTATTTCAACCGGTTTGCTCAAATATTCATCCATACCTGCTTCATAACAGCGAATTTGATCATCTAACATAGCATTCGCTGTTAAGGCAATAATGGGTAGACGTGCGGCCCCCGTTTTTTGCTCATATTGGCGTATCAAATGTGTAGCACGTAGCCCATCCATGACAGGCATCTGCATATCCATAAGCACCATCGAATATTTTTCGCGTTTTTGCGTAATGCGTTCTACGGCTTCGGCTCCGTTTGTCACTGTGATGGCATTTTGCCCGAGTACACGTAACATGCTTAAGGCAACCTTTTGGTTTGACAAATTATCTTCTACGAGCAGAATTTGAGGGGCGATATCTTCCTTTGCCAACCCATTATTTGTCTGGTCTTCAGTAATATTGGTTGGTTTATCATCATCTGGGGGCATTTGCGCCAAAATTACGCGGGCTAAGGCATCATGCAAATTTGATTGCTGAACCGGCTTGCTCAACTCATATTGAATTCCGGCGGGTAGTTCAGATATGTCATCGGCAGCATGAAGCAACATGAAACGCACAGATGATAATGCCGGATTACGTTGCACCGCCATGACCAATGCATGTGGATTGAGGCTCAGCATATCCGCATCAATCATAATTAAGCTAAACAAATCGGTTGTGCTACGCAATAATCGTAAGGCTTCGGAGCCACTTTGGGCAACCACATGAAAAATACGCCATGCGGTTAAAAACGTAGTCAGGGGTTTGATTTGTTCGTCATCGTCATTTACGATTAATATCCTCATTTTGCGGAAAGCGGGGCCAAGTGATATATATTGTGGTTGAGCTACCTCTAAAGGCACTTCAAAGCTAAAGGTTGTACCTTTGCCCAATGTACTGGCCACTGAAATTGTGCCCCCCATTAACTCGACTAAGCGTTTGCAAATGGCTAGCCCCAGCCCAGTGCCGCCAAACTTGCGGGTAATCGAGCCATCGGCTTGGGTAAAGGGCTGAAATAGTGCTTTTTGGGCTTCGGCTGAAATGCCGATCCCTGTATCGCTAATACTAAAGCCTAGCCATAAAAATTTTGTGTTGGGTTCGTGTTTTGTTACACTTACATTTACATTTACCTCGCCTTCGTGGGTAAATTTAATGGCATTGCCAATTAAGTTGTTTAAAATTTGTTTTAGGCGGGTTTCATCGCCAATGATAGTTGTTGGCACATCGGCCAAGAGCCGACTGCTGAGGGTTACGCCTTTATGTTGAGCGCGTGGTCGTAAAAGTTCACTGATATGTTCAATCATGCGATATATATTCAATGGGGTGTGCTCTAAGATCACTTTGCCAGCCTCAATTTTTGAAAAATCGAGGATGTCGTTAATGATCACAAGGAGGGCACGACCTTCTTGATGCACAATTTGTGCGTATTCGCGTTGTTCAGCGGTTAAGGTGGTGTGTAGCAACACCTCTGACATGCCAATGATGCCATTCATTGGGGTGCGAATTTCATGGCTCATGGTTGCCAAAAACTCAGATTTTAAGCGCGAGGCTTCGAGGGCTTGGTCACGGGCAAGTGCCAATTGCACCTCGCGTTCGCGCAAAGTTTGGGTGCGTTCTTCAACCCGTTTTTCTAAATCGGCAGCCCATTGTTGTAGGGTTTGATTGGCGCGATACACCTCAAGGCTTTTATTTTCTAACAAGGCCTCGGCTTCTTTACGGGCTTTGCGTTCACGCTCAAAACGGCGTTTATAGAGTTCAAGCTCATTTTGCATAGCGGGTTAATAGAAATACGGCATGGGTGCTATCAGGGGCGTTTTCAGCACGTGCCACATTAATGGGTTCGTTAAAATGCTTAATACAACCACGAATTAGCCCATCGGCAACATCGGCAAAAGGACGGGCCGAATGGTAGGTTAGACGCATATCGCCATTGGTCATACGTTCGCATAACACACGCGGTAATTCTGCATCTGAATATAATTTTCGCACTTCCATGTGAATATAGTCATCGATGCGGGCGAGCATATCGAGTGCGTTGTCAATGTCGGCAAAAAATTGCGGGTAAATGCTGGTAAAACGCTCAAATAAATAGCTGCCAAATACCCGCGATAAATCTGCTACGGGAATATTGGTTTCTTTGCTTAAATTGGTCACCATGTTCAACATTTCACGATGATCATAGCTGCCAACAGCCGTGTAAGCCCCGCCCGATGCTAAATCTGACGATGTAATCACGCGGTCGGTTAATTCAATTCCAAATTGATTTTCGACCATTTCGATAAATTCGGTAAATACAATGCCTTTCATAAAATTTTTTGTAGAGATGCGTCAGTAGCGCATTTTTATCTTTTACTTTTTCCTAATGTTATTGTTACAACCCCAAACAAGCCAGCCATTAATATAATTTGCACAAGTACAACTTGGGCAAGGGTAGCGTGAAAGAGGCTAATCAGTAATACTTGTAATATGCCAGCAGCCAATGACAACAATGCCCCCCGCTGATGACCGAGCGAAAGTTGATAATTAATGATGACGTTACAGGCTGCAAATAATGCGGTTGAAAAAGCATATTGCCATAGCAACCC
>CAZLOF010000694.1:0-2734 GCA_964560745.1 uncultured Thermoflexus sp. | reverse complement strand
CCAAGGTATTGGCTACTATCACCGCCGCATTGTTGGTGTTGTTTACCATCCAATACTTTATTACCCGTGTCGTTCTATTCGATAGTTTTTCACATCTAGAGACAGAACGGGCTAATATTAACCTGCATCTTATCCGTAGTGTTATCGAGCAGAATTTATCACAGCTCGAAGGCGCAGTGCAAGATTACGCTTATTGGGATGAAACCATTGATTTTTTAAAGGGGGATGCGCCCAAATTTTTTGAAGAAAACCTGACTTTGCAAGGTTTTAGTAATTTAAAAATCAACTCTGCGATTGTGGTGGATGCCAAAGGCAAGTTGGTATTTTCACGCTCGGCGCGTTGGGATACAAAAGTTGAGATTCCGACTTCACAAGAGTTGCTAAAATTATCGACAGGGGCTGGGTCGCTATGGCAACACCCCAATAATAAAAGCAAATTTTCAGGGCTGATTATGTTGCCCGAAGGCCCAGCGTTGGTTGCGTCATTGCCCATTTTAGATAGCAACGCCGAAGGTGATATTCAAGGGGCATTTATTTGGGCACGCTATATTGATGAGCCACTCATCAAAATTATTAACGACACCACGCGCCTTAATTTAACCCTGAAATCATTAGAAGGCACTTTAGCCCCCGATGTCGCAAAGGTTTATGAACACCTTAAAGATAACCCCACCTATGTCGAAGAAATTAGCCCAAGCACCATGCAAGCGTGTTCGCTGCTAAGTGATATTTTTGGCAAGCCCGCGCTTATTTATAGCACCGAAATTCCACGTGATATCTATGCGCAAGTTGTCTCGACCACAGGCTATTTGTTTTGGTCGTCGTTTGCGGCTTTTGGCATTTTGGCGTTAATTAGCTTATTGTTTGACCGTTTGGTGGTGCAACGTATTATTAAATTGACCCGCCAAGTGAGCGAAGTTGGCAATGAAAACTCAATATCGTTTAACCGTATTCCCGATTCGGGCGGATCGGATGAATTAGCCCATTTAACTGGCTCGGTAAACAATATGTTGACCCGTATTGAGCAAAGTATTGCCGAGCGTAAACGCGCCGAAGATCGCATTTATTTGATGGCGCATTACGACCAATTGACCCGCTTGCCAAACCGTGTTTTACTTAATAATATTATTAGCAAAGCCATTAGCGAAGCTCGCAAAACCGATTCACAATTTGCGATTTTGTTTATGGATTTAGATCGGTTTAAAAATGTGAATGATTCGATTGGGCATCAGGCCGGAGATGAATTATTAACCATTGTCGCCGATCGGTTACGCTCATTTATCAGCGGGCGGGCATTTATATCGCGTTTGGGTGGCGATGAATTTGTGGTGTTATTGCCTGATCTATTTAACGCCGAGCAGGCCGAAGAATTTGCGGCGCGGTTGGTGACAGTGCTTAACCGTGTTTGTGTTATCAAAGGGCAAGAGGTGAATGTCTCGACGAGCATCGGGATTAGCATTTACCCAAATGATGGCGAAGACATCGATACCCTCATTCGCAATGCCGACACAGCGATGTATCGGGCCAAAGAAAAAGGCCGTAACAATTTTGTGTCGTATGGCAAGCATATGAACGCTGATGCGGTTGAACGATTGCAAATTGAATCGAGCTTGCGTCATGCCATAGAACGCAATGAATTGGTGGTGCATTACCAGCCGGTTGCCGACCTAATGAGCAATCAAATTATCAGCGCCGAGGCACTATTGCGTTGGAATCACATGGACTATGGCTATATTTCGCCGAGCAAGTTTATTCCCATTGCCGAAGAAACCGGCCAGATTTATGCTATTGGCGAATGGGTGTTGCGATCGGTGTGTAAACAGCTACGATCTTGGCTTGACAATAATGTTTCGGTTGTGCCGGTCGCGGTTAATATTTCGGCCAAACAATTACAAAACAAACATTTTTATCAAGAAGCCTTAGCTATTTTACGTGAATATAACATTCCGACTAGCTTGATTGTGTTTGAATTGACCGAAAGCGCAGTGATGACCGAAGATGACGAAACAGCGTTAATATTGCCGCAGTTGCAAGCCGCGGGTATTCGTATTGCCATTGATGATTTTGGCACTGGTTTTTCATCGTTTAGTCGCCTTCACGCTTCACCAGTTGATATCCTCAAAATCGATCAATCCTTTATTCGGCGTATTGATGATTCTGCCAGCAGTGCCAATGTAATCAAAGCCATGATTAATATGGCAAAGGCGCTAAGTATTCGGGTGGTGGCTGAAGGGGTAGAAACCGAACAGCAATCGGAATTTTTACGCAAAAATCAATGCGATGCGGTGCAAGGCTACTATATTAGCAAAGCCTTATCGGCAATTGAATTTGGCAGCCAATTACGCAACCAAGTGCATCATGGACATATGATTACTACCCCAAAAATTCGCACTCAGCCAGTATCGATGATGAACATTACCAACACAGATGAAATGGTGGTGCGGCCTAGCGCGATTGATACCGGGACATCTGAGCGTCATCAGGCGGATAATGGTCAAAATGGGCATATCAACGGTCATGCGAATGGACATAGCAACGGACATACGGGTTATACAAATGGTGCAATGAGCAATGGCATTAACAGTATTACCGATTTATTTCCTATGGTTATGCCGCTCAAACCAATTGACCATTCGGCAAAAAATTAGTAATTTTTTGCTTTTAAAAATATTTCATCCCCCCAAAAAACTATAATGCCGAACACACGATCGTGTTGTGTTTGTAAGGGTGCAAA
>CAZLOF010000693.1:0-2736 GCA_964560745.1 uncultured Thermoflexus sp. | reverse complement strand
GTGCGTGGCAACACGTCTCTAAACTCGATGGCGCGCGGGTATTTATAGGGCGCAATGGTGTTTTTAACATGGTCTTGCAAGGCCTTAACCATGACAGCATCACCAACTTGCCCAGCCCGCAACACCACAAAGGCTTTCACAATCATGCCGCGATCTTCATCCGCCGCGCCGACCACCGCACATTCGGCTACCGCCGGATGCTGCAAGAGTGCGTCTTCGACTTCTGGCCCAGCAATATTGTAACCCGCCGAAATGATCATATCATCGGTGCGTGCCTGATACCAAAAATAACCGTCGGCATCCATCATATAGGCATCGCCGGTGTAATTCCAGCCGCCTTTGGTGTAATTTTTCTGTCGTTCATCGGCCAAATAACGGCAGCCGGTTGGCCCCTTGACCGCCAACCGCCCCACTTGGCCGGGTGGCAATGGGTTGCCATTGTCATCCATCACACAAGCCTTATAGCCCGGTATCGGCTTGCCGGTTGCACCTTGCCGCACATCGGCCTCGGCGGCGCTGATAAACACATGCAACATCTCGGTTGCGCCCAAGCCGTCTAACATCTCGATGCCGGTGGCCTCGCGCCACATCACACGGGTGCTGAGTGGCAAGGCTTCGCCTGCCGATACGCTCTTTTTCAACGTTGTCAGTTTAAATTGCTTACCGGCAGGTGGGTTCTTGACCAAGGCCGCCATTTGGCGATAAAACGTTGGGGCCGTCCACGAAATCGTCACCCCGAGGTCATCAATTGATTGCAACAAAGATGCCGGAGTCGCCTTTTCGACCATCGCTGTTGCCGCCCCATAACGCAACGGAAATGTAAGCAACGCGCCCAAGCCAAAGGTAAACGCCAATGGCGGCGTGCCGATACATACATCGTCGCTGGTCATTTTTACAATTGACTTTGGAAAACAATCACAAATCGCCAGCACATCGCGGTGAAAATGCATGGTTCCTTTAGGCTTGCCAGTTGTTCCGCTGGTAAAGGCGATCAAACACACATCATCGGCAGCCGTATCCACATTTACAAATGTGCTGGGTTGTTTGGCAAAGCGCGGGTGCAAACCGGCGGGTGAATCATCGTGATAATACACAATTTGGGTTAGGCTGGGGCAATGTTGTTGCGCCGCGATCAACTCGTCTTTTAGCAAGCTATCGCTAATGGCCGCTTGCACTTGGGCTTTGTCGATCACATCAATCAACTCTTTGGCCCGCAACATCGGCATGGTTGTCACGGCCACCAGCCCAGCCTTCATCGCCGCTAGCCAACAACACGACATTTGTAAATTGTTTGCGCCACGCAGCAAAATTCGATTGCCCGGCACCAATTTAAGGTCGTTTTGATAAAAATTAGCGATTTGGTTGACATAACCAAATAATGCGCCATACGTCGTCCAGCCGTGCTCGGCATCCCAAATGGCACGCCGATCGTCCCAACCCCGCGCAATCCATTCATCGAGCAATGCTGCCCCACAATTGATGCGCGCCGGATATTGCACCTCTGGGATCTCGAAAATCATTTCTGGCCACAATTCTTGTGGCGGCAGGTTATCCCGTGCAAATGTGTCTAGATGAGATGTTTTGTTCATTTTTTCTTTTAGTGCTAAGTCTTAAGTGAAAAGTAGAAAGTGCAAAGTGCAAAGTGGAAAGTGAAAAGTGATAAACAATGCTACTTTCCACTTTGCACTTTGCACTTTGCACTTTCTTCCGCTGCTCTAAAACCACTTTCGATAGCACCATGCACGGTTGCATGATGCCCATTACTTAACGTTGCCTCGCCCGCAAAATGCAGCGGGCCAACAGATTGCGCCAACACGTCACGCGCATCGGCTGCGCCGACGGGCGTGTAGGTATAGGCCCCACGCGCCCAAGGATCGAGCGACCAATCTTTTACCCATGCATCAACAAATTGCTCACGCACTACCGTGCCAAACACAGCCGTTAATTCTGTTAAGGCTTGTTGAATCGCACCTGCCTCATCCAACGCACTTAGCCACAATGCGGCTGGCCCAGCCGTAAAGCTCATCAGCGTTGGCATTGGCGCATGAGCTAAAGGCCACCATGTCTGCACCGTGTCGAGTGTGCTCAAAAAATCAATATCGGGCCAGAACACGCGCCTAAAACGCAACGCCAATTTATAGCCATGCCCCATATCAAGCGCATGAATGGCTTGCCGCTTCGCAAGCGGCAAAGGCGGGTCAAATTGAATGAAGCCTGATTGCAACAAACTGAGCGGCACAGTAACAATAACATGCCGCGCCGTTAGCCTCTGACCGTCCGCCGTTACCACATCTGCACCATCATTGTGCCAATTCACCCGACACACGGGCGTGTTTAAGCGAATTGTTAAGCCTTGTGCCAAAGCCTGTATGACGCGGTCGTAGCCGCTAATAATGCGAAAATTGCGGGGGCCGGCACTATTTTGTTGGTGCTCATGTCGCAATGCGCTTACGCTGAGGCGGCTGGCATCGGCGGCTTCATAACGGCTAATGCGATCTTGCGCCATTTTTGCCGCCACGTTGCCTGCTGGTGCACGCTGCTCAAACCAATCGGCCACACTCGTCACATCCAACTCATCGTTATGTGCCTGCACATCAATACTGTCTTTCCACGTTTCCGCTTCATGGGCGAATGGGCTATCACCGGCCACGAGTTGCCCATTTAGCGCATAAATACGGCGATGCACATTTTGCCCAATTTCAACATAGTCTTGCGGTTGCAAAGGCTGCCCAAGGC
>CAZLOF010000692.1:0-2740 GCA_964560745.1 uncultured Thermoflexus sp. | reverse complement strand
CATCCAAGGGGCTACAGCGCTGCGTAATTTTGCGGTTATTTCGAGTCGGTCATCCATATAAAAGTCTGGTGGGAAGTATAGCTGGGTTATGCAATCAAATGAGATAACATTAAGTAGTAAAGCACATTTTCGCCGAAGTCACTATCACTTTGTGTTTTAAGGTGGCCTGCCACCTTCCAACACAAAGTGATAGTGACTTCGGCCTTTCATCTTTTAGAAGTTTTCTCTAAACATTTACAACAACCATGATTATCGCCTTAGCAACCCCACAAGTGGCGGCTAGCCTTGATGAAGGCCTAGCCAAAGTCGAGCATTTTTTGGCTGAAGCGGCAGCCCAAGATGCTGCAATTGTGTGCTTCCCCGAAGCTTATCTGCCCGGGTTGCGCGGGCAAGATTTTGCGGTTTTGCCCTTTGGCCCAACCCAGCAAGACCGTGTGCTAAAGGCAGTCTCGCAATGGTCGCGCCATTACAAGATCGCCACAATTATGGGGATGGAAAACGTCATCGCAACCGGACGGCAAGTGGCAGCATTTGTCTTTGATGCCCAAGGCCAAATGCTGGGTTGCCAGACCAAAAACCAACTCGACCCAAGCGAAGACCCATTTTATGTACCCGGCCATACCCGCCAACTGTTCGAGGTTAGCGGTGTTAAATTTGGCGTGGCGATTTGCCACGAAGGATGGCGTTACCCCGAAACGGTGCGCTGGGCCGCCGTGCGTGGTGCCAAAATCGTCTTTCACCCACAGCATACCGGCTACGAACACAACGGGACAATCTTAACCCACTGGGGCACGGCTGACGCGCCTTATTATGAAAAAGCCATGATGCTGCGCAGCCGCGAAAATACCATTTATTTTGCCAGTGTCAATTACGCCCTGCGTTTTCAAGAGTCTGCCACCAGTCTGATCGACCCAAGCGGCCACTGCCAAGCCTATTTGCCGTATGGCGAAGAAGGCTTATTGGTGCAATCTATCGACCTTGAAAAAGCGACTGGCTTGCTTGCCAAACGCTATGCCCCAGAGCGTTACCGCGAATAAGCGATGTTAGTATGATCTAGCCAACATCGCCAGCCAAAAACTCGAGGATGGTTTGATTGATCGCAACCGGGGCTTCCATTGGGGTTATATGCCCCACCCCACGTATGACAACAAGGCTAGCCGATGGAATACGCACTTGCATCTGCATCGATTCAACAACAGGGGTCATTTCGTCATGCTCGCCCACCACAATACATACCGGCACACTGATACTCGGCAATAACAAAACCGCATCGGCCCGCACAATCATGGCACGCATACCTTGAATAATACTGGCTGGCGTGGTCGATAAAATCATGGCCCGCACAGCTTGTATCACTGCGGGCTGAACCGTAGCCATATAAAGCAAACGCGGCAATAACACATCCGCAGCCACTCTGGCCCCATTACGGCTAACACTGTCAATAATTTTATAGCGATTCGCCAGCATCGTCGACGAATCGCGGGTTGCTTTGGTGTCGATCAACAGCCATTTGTCGAAACGTTGTGGTTGTTTGCGCCACATGGCAAAGCTGACATAACCGCCCATTGAAAAACCACAAATACAAGCTTTATCAATGCCTAAATAATCCATCAACGCAAAAACATCGTCTGCCATTTGGTCAATGGCATTTTCGTCTGCGTCGTTATAGCTTTGCCCAAACCCGCGAAGGTCGGGCGCTATACAACGATAGTGGGTAGAAAGCGCTTGTAACTGCGCATTCCACATGGTGTGATTGAGTGGGAAGCCGTGAAGAAGAATAATGGGAGAGGCACTACGTGGGCCAAGATCAACGAAGAACAATTCACAATCGTTAACAGAAACGACCAAACACGCCCTCCTTATGTTTTATAAAATGCAACATTACAAGTCTCGTTACCCATTGACAACGATTACATCCGAAAACAATCGAAATAGCTTGCAACATCAACTTCTATTGTATATGATACGACACCACGTTATACTTTGTTTGTGCTATGAATTACCGTCTTTTGCGCTTCGATTCTGTTGCATCCACCATGCTTGTAACGCATAACTTTGCAATGCAAGGTGAGCCAGAAGGCCTTGTCGTTGTGGCAGATGAGCAGACAGCCGGGCGCGGACGCGCAGGACACACTTGGTTTTCGCCGCCTGCGCAATCGCTTTATCTCTCTATTTTATTACGGCCTCGGCTCGACCCAGCGCAACTCAATTGGCTAACCATGATCGGCGCACTCGCCATCATCGACACCCTACAAACGATGATGGCAACTACACCCGCCCCGCCCCGCACTACCATTAAGTGGTTTAACGATGTGCATCTGAATGGGCGCAAAATTAGTGGGGTGTTGGTCGAAAGCGCATTTCTGGGCAATGCCATCGACTATAGCATTATGGGGATTGGGTTAAATGTCAACACCCAATTTGCATCTGCCCCGCCCGATGTGCAAGCCCGCGCCACTAGCTTGGCAAATGAATTTCGGCGCGAATTTGATCGTGAGGCCATTCTCAATCATCTCTTGGCCCATTTTGCCCAGCGCTATGCACAACTTAGCTTTCCTAATACCAACCCCATTCACGAATACGCTCACTGGCTCGAAACGATTGGCAAATCCGTCAAAATCACCCTCGCCAACGGTGTGATCGAAGGCATCGCCGAAAGCATCGACCCCGATGGCACACTTATTGTCCGCGACGCGCAAAATCGCCGCCATCGGTGTGTGTATGGAGAGATTTAGGACCT
>CAZLOF010000691.1:0-2743 GCA_964560745.1 uncultured Thermoflexus sp. | reverse complement strand
GGGATAGTGAAATCAGCGAAAACCGCATTTTATGTCTGTTGCCGTATTTCACAAATATCGATCAGGGTTCAACATCGTCAAATCAATTTCTGGTTGTTCGTCCGACAAAATTTGCGCTATCAGTTTGCCGGTGATGGGGCCAAGGCTGATGCCAAGCATGGCATGACCAGTGGCGACGCTGAGGTTGGCATAGTTGCGACTGCGCCCGACATAAGGCAAGCCATCGGGCGAACATGGGCGAAAACCGGCCCAAGGCTGCACATCCTTAAAATCGTCGGCGGTGAATTCGGGCATGTAGTTGGGCACCGATTTCAAGATGCCGCGAATACGGGCTGGGTTAATCTTTGGGTCGAGGCCAGCGATTTCCATCGTGCCGCCCAGCCGCAATGCGCCTTGCATTGGCGTCATTGCCACCCGCGCCTCAGCAAACAGGGCGCACAGCACCGGCAACTTTTTGGGCTGCCTGAGCGTCAGGCTATAGCCTTTGCCGCCCTGCATTGGCAAATTGAGCTTTAGCCCCCGCGCCACCTGCGGCGAAAACGCCCCGCCCGCAATCACAACCTCATCCGCCCGCAGCACCTCGCCTGCCGCCGTTTTTGGGGAAATGAACGCTGAGTCCTGAGTGCTGAGTCCGACTTGTTTGGCATCTCCGTATTCTTGGCTCTTGGTTCTTGGTTCTTGGTTCTTAGCTCTTGGCTCTTGACGCTTCCCCTCTTCCCAGCCCACCACCTTGGTGTTCCACAAAAATTGCACGCCGCGAGCTTCGAGGTGGCGGGTCAGGGCCGACATCAGCATCATTGGCGAGAGGTGGCAGTCACGCGGGTAATATATGCCGCCCAGCACATCCCAGCGCACATTTGGCTCAATTTGCGCCACCTGTTCGGCGGTCAACACTTCGGCAGGGATGCCGAGCTGACGCGCCTGTTCGGCCGTGTGGGCCGCCTCGTGCAAACTTTCGGGCGTTTTGCTCAATTCGAGCAAGCCTTTGCGCACAAGGCCAAAGACATTGCCAAATTCATCCGCCCAATTTTCATAACATTGGCGGCTGGCGAGGCTGAGATTGCGAAAAACGGGGCTAGATTTGGCAACGTGTTCGGGTGTGCAAGCCCGCATAAACTTCAAACCCCAATCAATCAGCCCCCCATCTAAACGCGGCTTAATGTAAAACGGACTTTCGGGGTTCCACATCATGCACAAGCCGGTTTGCACCATGCCGGGCGCAGCCAGCGGGGTGATGTGGCTCGGCACGATCATACCGGCATTGCCCAGCGAGGCCATGTCATGTGTTGGTCCGCCACGCTCAACCACCGTGACGCGATGCCCTTTCTCAGTTGCGTAATAGGCGATGCTCAGGCCAATAATGCCCCCGCCAATGATCAGGATTGATTTAGACATACGGGGTATTATAGGGTGTTGAAACTATGAATATCTCCCAACAAATAGATGCTTTTAAGCAACATTTTGGCGCTGCGCCCACGTTTGTGGCCCGCGCCCCCGGGCGCGTCAACCTGATCGGCGAACACACCGACTACAACGACGGTTTTGTCTTGCCGATGGCAATTGACCGTGATGTGACGCTGATCGGCACGCCACGCAGCGATGCCCAAGTGCGCATCCATTCGCTCAATTTCAACCAAACGACTGAATTTTCGCTTGTCGACATTCAAAAAACTGGCCCCGAATGGTCGCATTATGGGCGTGGGGTGGCGCTGGCGTTGCAAAAGGCGGGGTATCACCTGACCGGTTTCGATGCTGTCATGTATGGCAATGTGCCCATCGCGAGCGGGCTGTCGTCATCTGCCGCTACCGAGCTTGCCACCGTCATGGCATTTTCGGCGGCAGCCGCTGAAAATTTAGAATTGAAAATTGAAAATGTAGAAAACAATTCTACATTTTCAATTTTCAATTCTAAATTTTCGCTGGTCGAGGCGGCAAAGTTGGCACAACAAGCCGAAAATCAATTTGTTGGGGTGAATTGCGGCATTATGGATCAGTTCATCTCGGCGTTGGGGGCGGCGGGTCATGCGCTGATGATTGATTGCCGCAGCTTGGGCTATGAGCTTGTGCCGATGCCGCCGGGCGCGACTGTGTTGGTGGTCGATACAACTGCGCCGCGCACCTTGGCGGGCAGCGCCTATAACCAGCGCCGCGCCGAGTGTGAAGCTGGCGCGGTTTTATTTAACAAAGCCAGCTTGCGCGATGTGAGTATGGCCGAATTTAAAGCCTTGCAGCCCAAATTGCCGACGGTCGTGATGCACCGCTGCGCCCATGTCATCATGGAGAATCAGCGTGTGCTAGACGCGGTGGCGGCTATGAAGGCGGGCGATTTGGAACAATTGGGGATTCTCATGAGCCAATCGCACGAGAGTTTGCGCGATTTGTATGAAGTGAGCAGCAAAGAGCTTGACGCGGTGGTCGAGATTGCCCGTGCCGAAACAGGTGTATATGGCGCACGCATGACCGGCGCAGGCTTCGGCGGCTGTGCCATTGTGTTGGTCGCCAATGAACACGTCGCCGCCGTCGCCGCCAAAATCGCCGACGAATACCCGCGCCGCACCGGTCGCACGCCTAATATTTACCCCTGCGTGGCGAGTGCGGGCGCGGGCTTTGGGAAAATTGAGTGAATGAGAGAATGAGTGATTGGAAAATCTTCAATCACTCATTCTCTCATTCTTCCATTCGATTGTCCCGCGTGTCGCGCCGCACGGTCAGCCAACGGCGGCAGCCGTAGAGATGAAACCAG
>CAZLOF010000690.1:0-2748 GCA_964560745.1 uncultured Thermoflexus sp. | reverse complement strand
CCCGTAATGGGGTGAAAACGCCTGCAAAACAAGTGTTAAGTGACTTAAATTTATCAAGCCGTTTGCAATTGGGCGGCGATGAAACGACCGGCCAAGGTTGGGTGGCGATTCGCCAAAGCGAGGTGAAACATGACTAATTTAGACCCAAAGCAACAGGTCAGTCGTCGCCGGTCGCTTGACCAAGAACGTGCCAAAAAGGCGTGGGCGTGTGTTACAGCAGTAAAAAACAAGAAAGATCCAAGGCTTGAAAAAGAGTATTCTGGATTAGCCCGTAGCGCCCCAACAGATATTTTGACCAATGGCTTGGGGCAAACCTTGGCATTTTGGCGAGCAAAAGGCAAGGAAAACCAAAACTCTGCACACAGCCAAATTTTTGAGCATGTTAGCCAATGGTGCAAGCCACATCTAAAGATTGGTGAAACTCATGTGTCGTTGCTCGATTGGGTGGTCAATACAGCAGATACAGATGGGTATCGCCGTGCAACCAGTGAAGCAATGGCGTTTTTGGAATGGCTGAAGCGTTTTGCCGAAGCCGAGCTGAAACAAGATACAAAAGATACCAAGGAGGCAACCGATGGACGAAAGTGAGCCGCCTGTCACCCAGAAAACCCTTGAGGCTTACTATGCCTCAAATAATCAAGAAACTGAAAATCCGGGGTTGTTATTTGAAAAATTTGCCCTAGATTGGCTTGGGGATAAAGACAGCAAGAAAAATAGTCTCATAAACACCCAAGTTGCCGTGAAAAAATGTGACAAGGCAATGCTAAAAGCACAACTTGACCGTTGGAAACTTCTTGCGGAGCATTGTCATGGAGAACCATTTGAGATGAGAACCGATTGGCGCGTGATTGCGGGGCTAGGGCGCAAAGGCAGCCTTGAGGTGGGCTTCACCTTTCATCGCTATGGCTTTGCTTATTTGCCCGGCAGCAGTGTGAAAGGCTTGGCACGGGCGTGGGGGCTGCGCGAGGTGGCGGTTGCGTTGAAATTGGAGGCAGGCAAGCCACAAGCAAATTTGCTGGCAACTTTAGATGGGGTCTTGAGCGAGGAAGAAAATAATGACAAATTTGATAAGGCATGGAAGAAAGAATACCCATCTGCCGAAACTGATGCTTGCGTCATAGCCAAGCAATTTCGCGCCATTTTTGGCACAACCGATAGCGCGGGCAAGGCAATTTTTTTTGATGCACTGCCTAGCGAGGTGCCAAAGTTGGAACTGGATATCATAAACCCGCATTATCCAGATTATTACCAAGGCAAAACCTTGCCCACCGATTCGCAAAACCCTGTGCCGATTCCCTTTTTGGCGGTGGCGGCGCATCAACGATTTCAATTTGCGGTGGGCTGGCGCGGCAGTTTGGATGACAAATTACATGAGATTGCAAAACAATGGCTGAAAAATGGCTTGCAACATTTGGGCGCGGGTGCAAAAACCAATGCAGGGTATGGGTACTTTGTGGAGTATGCAGCAACTACACAAACTGCAACAGCAGCAAAGCTTGCTGCTGTTGCCCCTAAACCTAAACAGGTCTTTAAAGATCAAAAAGGAGTCGTTGAAAATGATGGTCGTGGTGGACACAGGATCAAACTTGACCAATATCAAAAACCACGCAGTTTTAAAGCGAAGTGGAGTGACTTTGAAATTAAGGAAGCACCCAAACCCGGCAAAACTATTTTAGTGGATTTTGAAGAATACGATAACGGAGAGCTTAAATTCACCAGAGTCAGAAAAGTTTAAAACAAAAATGAAAATACAAATTATTACTTTTCTTGGGCTTAGACCCCTAAGCACAAAGTATCGTTTTGCTGATGACAAAATTATTGATGGCGATGTATTCCCACAAGCCTTACGAGAATATTATGATGAATCGTTTGATGAGATGTTGGTATGTGTTACGGATAAGGCAAAACAAACTTTTCACGATAACCTTGAAAAGTTAGGCGACCCACGCATTAAGCCAATTGAGATTCTAGATGGTAAAAATAATGATGAATTGTGGGACATGTTTGTAAAAATTACAAAGCATGTGGATGTTGGCAATGAAGTGATTTTTGATATTACACACGGATTTAGGCATATGCCTTTTTTGGTATTTTTATTTGCTGCTTATCTCAAAACAGTTCGCAATGTCACTATTAAACAAGTTTTATACGGGGCATTTGACCAACAAACAGATAGTATCGCACCGGTCATTGACTTGTCAGGGTTTGTAAGTATGTTGGATTGGATGAACGCCACCAATCGGTTTACTCAGACGGGAGATAGCGAGCAATTAGTAGAGATGATTCGCAAAAGCATCCCGAAAGTCCCCGAATTAAAAAGCAGCAGACAAGCTCAACAGGATAGAAGTGCTTTAGACAAGTTAGCAAATGGAATTGAAGCTGTATCAAGTTCTCTACAATTAACACGTCCTATGGCAACGATGGAAGCAGCACTAACATTAGAAACAGTAGTGAAACAGGCGGAATCGCCGATTCGTAGCCGAGTAAAACCATTTGGCATACTATCCGAGACAGTGATACAAGCATATGCTGGTTTTGGGCTAGACTTAACAACAAATCAAGACTTAAAAGATAGTGTTTACAAACAGCTTGATATGGTTCTGTGGTACGCAGAAAAAAACATGTGGATGCAGTGCATTACATTAGCACGTGAGTTGCTAATAACTGCTTTAGCCGTGCGTTTTGGCATTACGGATATTTTAAACATAGGTATACGCAAACAAGTTGAAGATGCAGTCAACAACCGAG
>CAZLOF010000689.1:0-2756 GCA_964560745.1 uncultured Thermoflexus sp. | reverse complement strand
GGTCGATGCATATCAATCATTGGGCACAACACCAATTGATGTGAAGGCTTGGAATGTTGATTTTCTGGCGGGTGGGGTGTTGAAGTATTTGTTAGCTTCGCCGGGCTTGGCGTTTTTATATGCGCGTAAAGACCTTATCCCAACCTTAAGCCCAACTAATGTAGGCTGGTTTGCCCAAGCCAATATTTTTGCAATGGATATTTATGCCCATGCCCCAGCCCCAACCGCGCGTCGATTTGAATCGGGAACCCCACCGGTTCCTAATTTATATGCTGGGTTGGCGGGCATGAAATTGCTGCAATCGGTGGGAATTGACCGCATTGAAGCCCATGTCAGCGAAATTACGGGCGCAATTAAAGAGGGGGCCATGCGACGCGGATTTAATGTCGTGACCCCAATCGAGCCAAGTAAACATGGGGCCATGATCGCTTTGCGTTCGCATATGGATCATATGTTGGTGAAACGCCTCGAAGAAGACAATATTATTTTGTCGTGCCGCGACAATAATTTGCGCATTTCCCCTCATTTTTATAATAACCTGGCCGATGTTGACCGTTTGATGGATGGCTTGACCAAACATAAAGATTTATTGGTATAAAGGACAATTTAAAATTTGGAGGGCTTGATAATTTTAAATTTTCCATTTTAAAGATGACAGTTTCACGTGACAATTCCCTTGCCGTATATCGCGGTATTAAGGCCGCTGGTGTGAAGTCGATCAGCGCTTTGCCAGAGACGTGGCTGGTGTATTTATTACAGTTGGCCGAAGACGACCGGGATGTGCATTTGATCGAAGTTGCCAAAGAAGAAGAGGCGATTGGCATTGCCGCGGGGGCTTATTTGGCTGGCCAGCCGCACCTTTTGTTGATGCAAAATCATGGCTTTTTGGCCGCCATCAATGGCATTGTGTCATTGGCAATGTCATATCGGATTCCGTTGTGTATGTTGATTGCGCTGCGCGGGCATTGGGGCGAGCCATACCCTTGGCATACTCAGGGCGGTATTCACACCGAGCCAGTGTTGCGGGCATTAGGCATCCCATTTGAATATGCGCGTGACCCGGCTAAAGTCGGTTTGCAAATTAAACAAGCCCTGACCTTTGCCCAAAGTTCACTCTCGCCGGTAGCGTTATTGCTCGACCGAGAATTGATGGAAGATTAATACGGAGCCATGAGCCATGAGCTTTGAGCCATGAGTTTTAGCTCATGGCTCAAAGCTCATGGCTCAAAGCTCATGGCTCAAAGCTCATGGCTCAAAGCTTATGGCTCAAAGCTCATAACTGATATGAAACGCTCAGACTGTATCAAAGCCTTATATCCAGAATTAGCAGATCGTCTTGTGGTGACGATTATGGGCGCGTGTGCGCAAGAGTTGTATGATCTTGGCGACCGCGACAATTTTTTCTATTTGCAACATGCGATGGGCTTGGCTTCGTCTATTGGCCTCGGCTTGGCGAGCAGTTTGCCCAACCAAAAAGTGGTGGTGTTAGATGGCGATGGCTCGGTATTGATGAACCTCGGCACGTTGGCGACGCTGGCGCGTTATCGTCCGCCCAACCTCACCCATATTATTTTTGATAATGGTAGTTTGCTCTCGACGGGTGGTTTTGCGTCGCATACGACATCCGGCATCACCGACCTTGCGGCGATTGCGCGTGGGGCGGGTTGCCCCAAGGTGTTTGCTGCCGATAATAATTATCAATTTCTTGAAGCCTGCGCCGAAGCCTTTGATAGCAACGAAATGTGCACCATTGTCGCCAAAGTCGAGGCTGTCGGCCCAGACCATTTTGGTATGGATATTGCCTTACCCGAAAATGCATTTCGGCTAAAGAGATATATTAAGTCAATTACGAATTAAAAAGTGCCGAATGGGTAAATTTGCGCTTAGTATATGATCAATTCGTAATTCGTAATTTGTAACTTGTAATTAAATATGTCATCAATAACTGTTCTTTCCCTATTAGTAGAAGAAATGCGCAATGGGCGCATCAAAGTGGTTGATTTGACCCAACCCCTTGGCCCCGAAACCCCCGTGATTGGCCTGCCGCCTATTTTTGCGGCCTCGCCCGGTTTTAGCATGAGCGAAATTTCGCGCTATAACGATAAAGGGCCAGGCTGGTATTGGAATACCATCACCGTCGGCGAACACACCGGAACCCATTTCGATGCCCCTGTGCATTGGGTGACGGGTAAAGACCTGAGCAATAATACGCTCGATACCATTCCGGCAGCGCGTTTTATCGGCCCTGCGTGTGTCATCGATGTCACAAAAGAAGTAGCGGTGTCTGAGGATTTTCTACTCACCCGCGAGGCGGTATTGGCGTGGGAAGGCACGCACGGCAAAATCCCGGCGGGGGCGTGGGTGCTATTACGCACCGATTGGTCAAAACGCCTTGACCCCGATAAGTTTTTAAATGTAAAAGAAGATGGACCACATTCGCCCGGTTTTCATAAAGATTGTTCACACTTTTTGGCCTATGAGCGCGATGTATTAGGGGTTGGGGTTGAAACCGTTGGGACCGACGCTGGGCAAGCTGGGCGTTTTGACCCGCCTTTCCCAAATCATGGCACGATGCATGGGGCTGGTAAATTTGGTCTCGCCAGTTTACGTAACCTCGATCAATTGCCCGCCACCGGGGCAGTTGTGATCGCTGCCCCGCTCAAGATTGTCGATGGTTCTGGCTCGCCGTTAAGAGTGTTGGCGATGGCACCAGCTTAGGTTTTTGGGGGCGTTTTAAACTAAGGGTAAAAACTGAG
>CAZLOF010000688.1:0-2765 GCA_964560745.1 uncultured Thermoflexus sp. | reverse complement strand
GTACGCCGCATTTTGTCATTTGCAAGATTCTACAAATTTCGTTAACTGACCACTACTTTACACTTTGCACTTTCTACTTTACACTTTGCATTTTGCACTATGAAAACCAACACCAGCACAATTCACCTCGTTAGGCATGGCGCGGTTTACAACCCTAATCGCATTTATTATGGGCGAATGCCCCTATTTGGCCTGAGTGATGAGGGCAAACAACAAGCCCAATTTGCAGCCAATTATTTTAAAGGCCGTGAAATTGCCGCGCTCTACACCAGCCCATTATTACGAGCAAGACAAACGGCAAAAATCATTGCGGCGGGTCATCAAGCCGCGCTTACGCCACACATCACTCGCCATATCATCGAGGTGCATTCGCCCTATGATGGTTGGCCGCTTGAAGTGATGGAGTCTCGTAATTGGGATTTGTATACTGGCGCTGGCCCAGAATATGAACAGCCTGAAGATCTCGTCAGCCGCATCAAAACCTTTTTTAATCGCGTGCGGCAGCAACATCATGGCAAACAAGTGATCGCAGTGACACACGGCGATATTGTGGTTTTTGCAACAATTTGGGCGCATGGTTTTCCGGCAAAACAACATTCAAAATCACAATTAGCCGCTATTTTGCCCGATTTTTATCCTTCAAATTGTGGCATTGCCTCGTTTACGTTTATAAACGATGCGCCAGATAAACTGCCAGAATATGCCTATACGAAACCTTATTAACCAAGCGCCAAAGCCAATACCCCACTGGTCATCACCAGTGCGCCAAGCAACCGAGTTCGGGTAAATCCTTCGCCAAGCAAACGCATCCCCATCAATGAGCCAACCAAAATGCTGATCTCACGAGCTGGTGCAATATAGCTAACGGGTGTAAATACCATTGCGGTTAACACCAATAAATAGGCCAAGGGGTATAGCAACCCAACAATCATAGCTTCGCGCTTAAATTGCCGCCACGTGGCCCGCACGGTTGACCAATTTCGCACCGTATAAGGCAATAGCAGCCAAACGAGGCCAAAATGCACAGACCAATTCACCAAAATCGGCGGAATCGAAAAACGACTGACCGACACTTTGTCCCAAATGGTGTATGACATGATCGACAACCCAACCAATAACGCATAACCAATCGCTTTACGGTTGGCGCTTGCGTTTATATTTGAGGCATGAGAAGCAGCGCGAGTCAAAATTAAGACCCCCACGCCAATCATCATTGCACCACCAATGGCAATAAGGCTGGGGCGTTCTCCTAACACCGTAATTGCCATAATCAACGAAAACATCGGCCCCGAGCCACGCGCAACCGGGTATACCAATGACATGTCACCAGCGCGATAAGCGCGATTAAGTGAATTGAAATAAATATATTGAAAAATAATACTGCCACTCAACAAACCAAGCTCCATCCAACCAATAGATGGCTGCTGTGTGAACATCACGTATAACATAACAGGCGCATAAAACAGCGCAGCCAAAGCCGAAATAAGCACGGTAAAAGCGGTACCGCCATTCACCCGTTTTGCCAAATAATTCCAACTGGCATGGGTAAAGGCCGAGGTAATCACAATCGCTAACGCAAGTAATGTCATGTGGGCAATATAACCCATACGAGAAGGCAAGAAAACCGCCGATTGCCCTACTCATCTTTAAGCTTAGCTTAAGAATGAGCAGGGCAATCGTGCAAACAACAATTTATGCCTTGTTCGGCATCAAAATTGCGATTGTGTTGCGACCTGTGTAATCGTGCCGCGTGGTTCAGATTGAGCAGCTTTATTGGCTGATACACCCGACGCTAACGCTAACATGAGCACTAACAAAAGTGCCATCCAAATTGAGTTACGAGAAGTGTTTTGTTCCATTGATTGCTCCTTATGTATATCCCGTGTATACAACCAATCATATTGACAAAGATTTAAATCACATGACAAATTCATGACGATTCTCTTACATTTTCGCTATTAGCACAATTTCATAAAGCATAGCTTTGGGAGATAGATAGTGAAGTCGGCAAAGAAAAGCACAACAGGCGGGCCAAAAACGGCCCGCCTGTTGCACAGAAGAAGAAGGAGAAAATGAACGCAGCTACACAGGCTGCAATGGCATCCAGCGCTCAACTGCCATTCGCAATTGTTGTTGCCCAACCGGCTTACAAATATAATCATCCATGCCCGATTGAAACGACTCATCTCGATCGCTGGGGTCTGGGCTGGCAGTCACGGCAATAATAGGCACTGGTTTTCGTCCCTTTAAATTTTCAAATTTTCGAATCTCGCTGGCTGCATCAAACCCATTCAATAAAGGAAGATAGCAATCCATCAATACCAAGCCATAAGCGCTAGGATTCTTTGAAAATGCTTCAACAGCATCCTTACCATTCGCAACAGCATGAACAGAATACCCCATTCGGCTAAGCTGCACAACAGTTAGCTTCTGATTAACTGGGTTATCTTCAACGACCATGATCATGGGTTTCGGAAGTTCGACATAAGTGTCAATCGGCATTATTGCCATACTGCTCCAAAATAAAAGCAAACAAGATAGACACTCAACCAAAGATTGCTTCCTTGATTAGTTTCATTATACATGACAAGATAGCATATTTATTGCCATTTGTACTCATTCAAAAGGCCGAAAGATCAAGGTGATCTAAATCAACACAATTTGCGTAAATCATTTTATAAAACCATGAAAGTCTTATCAATCCTGATCACCGCCTCTATTACATCGATCGGCTTATCAATGTGGGTATTACTGGGTTCGCCACC
>CAZLOF010000687.1:0-2768 GCA_964560745.1 uncultured Thermoflexus sp. | reverse complement strand
GGCCTTGGGTGGCCGAGATTGGCGCTAACGACATCGCCACCACCCTCACACAAGCGCCATATAGCATCGTCAGCATCGTCACCCAAGGCGATATTTGGGGCGTGCCTAACGCCGTTTCACTCGCGCCCATTGCCACCGTTGTGCAACGCGATTTTGTTAAAATCGATAATGAAGGCGATGCAAATTCTGGCTTATATCTATCACGCCCGTTATATGATGCCTGTGTGCAAAAAATTAAAAATGAAAAATTTAAAATGAAAAATTGAGCGTAAATTTAGAAGCTCAATTTTTCATTTTAAATTTTCAATTCTAAATTTCCATGACCCGAACCCTCCTCATTTCTCAAGACATCATCGGCCAACGCATGGCCGGGCCGGGCGTGCGATATGTTAATTTGGCGCAAGCGCTGGCCCCGCATACCCAACTCACGCTTGCCGCCCCCAATTTAGCCACCAGCAACCCGCCACTAAGCACCAGCGGCTATGCATTTGTGCATTACACCTTGGGGCAATGGGCCTCGCTCGAAGCCTTGGCCCGTCAATCCGATGTCATTATTCTGCCCATCGACACCGCCAGCGAGTTTCCGCAATTAGCAGCCTTAAACGCTTGTCTCGTCATCGATGGTTACGACCCGCTGATGGCCGAATGGTTGGCGTTGTATGCCAATCATTCGCCCCCCAATGCCGACACCGATTGGCGACATCGTATGGCCTTATGCACCCAACCCGCCTTAATGGGCGATTTTTTTATTTGCGCCAGCGAGCGCCAACGCGATTGGTGGCTAGGCCAACTCGAAGCGCATGGGCGGCTCAATTTGCACACCTATCGCCAAGACCCCAGTCTGCGCCAGTTACTCGACGTCGTGCCATTTGGCATGACAGCCGAGCCCCCGCCCAAACGACACAAGCAACCCCGCACGCTTACGCCGCGCCTATTCCCCAGCATCACTGACAACGACAAGCTCATTTTATGGGCGGGCGGTTTGTGGCCTTGGCTCGACCCTATCACTGCCATCAAAGGTGTTCAGCTTGCTTATCAACAACGTCCCGACCTCCGCTTTGTCTTCCCCGGCACCCGCCGCCCCAATGCCGAGGCCGTATCAGAGATTGCAGGGCATTTTCAGCAGGTATACGCCGCCGCCGAGGCCAGCGGTTTGCTCAACCGCGCCATTTTTTTTGGCGATTGGGTTCCATATGAGCAATGGCATACCTTGCTGCGTGAGACAGACGTAGCACTCACCTGTCATCATGATACCCTTGAGACGCGGTTAGCCTATCGTAGCCGCACCCTCGATCTGATGTGGGCAGGCGTGCCCATCGTCAGCACTCATGGCGATGCGACGAGTGACCTCATTCGCCAACACTACGTAGGGCTAACTGTGCCCTATGGCGATGCAAATGCTGTGGCGGCTGCGCTTTTGCAGGTGTTGAATGAGCCGATCGCCGCCGCCAATTTTGACCAGTTGCGGGTGGAATATGCGTGGGCCAAGGTTGCTACACCGCTCATTCAATTTTGCCAACAACCGCGCCGTGCCGCCGACCGCGCCACCAGCCAATTAACCCGTGGCAACCCCCACTATGCCGCCGAAGCCGCCATTCAGACCCAAAACAAACTCAATCAACTTGTGGCGGAACGCGATCATTGGCACAATTTGGTGCGGCAATACGAATCTGGGCGTTTTATTCGCCTTATGAAATGGCTAGGTAAATTTAAAATGTAAAATTCAATTTATTCTCAATTTTAAATTTTTCATTTTAAATTTTAAATTTCATACCCAATGGTTCTTTGCATTGCTAACCCCGCTGCCAACCGAGGCGGCAGCCGCGCCCTACAACATCATTTGCGCGAGGCCGCTCAGGCCGCCGGTGCAACTTGGGCCGAAACCCGTTACCCGCGTCACGCCACCGAACTAGCCGCCCAAGCTGGCATGAATGGCACAAAAATTGTGGTGGCAATTGGCGGTGATGGCACGGTGCATGAAGTCGTGAATGGCTTAATGCAAATCCCGCAACCCATACGCCCCATTCTCAGCGTGTTGCCGGCTGGCACTGGCAACGATTTTGCGCTTGGGGCTAGGCTAACGGTTGACCCGATGCGCGGGCTGAAATATGTGTTAAAGATTAGGGATGAAGGATTAGGGATGAAGGATGAAGGAACGCCCCAATCCCTCACCGCCATCGACATCGGGTGGGTGCAAGATCAAAGTGGCAAAAGCGAATATTGGGACAACACCTTGGGGATTGGGTTTGATGCTGCGGCCAATTTGCAAGCGCGGCGCATCACCAATTTGCGCGGGTTTCCGATGTATTTGTTGGCAGTGTTGCGCACCATCGCCCAAAACTTTAACGCCGCTAACGCCGAGATGTTGATTGATGGCGTGCCACTCACCCAAGCCGTGATGATGTTAACGCTGGGCAATGGTCCACGCGAGGGCGGCGGGTTCATCACCACGCCTAGCTCAAAAATGGATGATGGTCTGCTCGATTTTGCGCTGGTGCAACAATTAAGCCGTTTTCAAATGTTGCAATTGTTGCCCAAGGTGATGAATGGCACGCATATTCATTCTAAACATGTGCGCATGGGGCAAGCAAAGTCGTTACAGCTTAAACTTGATCGCGCCTTGCCCATTCACATCGATGGCGAGGTGTTTTCGGTTGACACATCGCGTGAGCTAACGATATCGTTATTGCCGAGTGCGCTGCAAGTGCTATTGCCAAGCAAAGGTAAAAATAGAGGAACTGCCGATTTCACTACCCCGCCTTCAAGCG
>CAZLOF010000686.1:779-2770 GCA_964560745.1 uncultured Thermoflexus sp. | reverse complement strand
ATGCGCGGGTGCCGATGTATCATCAGCGCATGGATGCGGCAGGCGCTAAACCGTCGGATATTGGCGGTATTCACGATTTGCACAAGTTGCCATTCACCAAGAAAACCGACTTGCGCGACAATTACCCATTTGGCTTGTTTGCTGTGCCAATGGAGCAAGTGACGCGGGTGCACGCTAGCAGTGGTACCACCGGCAAGCCGACGGTGGTGGGTTATACCCAAAACGATATTGAGATGTGGGCCGAGGTATGCGCCCGTTGTTTTGCCATGAGTGGGGCCAAGCCGGGCGAGATGTTTCAAAATGCCTATGGGTATGGTTTGTTTACAGGTGGATTGGGGATGCACTATGGCGCAGAGCGCTTTGGTTGCACCGTGATTCCCATCAGCGGGGGCAACACGGCCCGTCAAATCATGCTGTTGCAAGATTTTCAGACCGCCGTTATGGCTTGCACGCCGAGCTATGCGCTGACGCTGGCCGATGAGATTTTGAGGGCTGGTATCGACCCGAAATCGCTGAAGGTGCGCACCTTTATTTTGGGGGCCGAGCCGTGGACAGAGGAGATGCGAACTGAGCTAGAGGCTAAATTGGGCACACATGCTGTCAATATTTATGGTTTGAGCGAAATTATTGGGCCGGGTGTGTCGAATGAGTGTGTCGAGGCCAAGGCGGGGATGCACATCGCCGAAGATCATTTTTTGACCGAGATACTCAACCCAGCCACAGGCGAACCGGTGGCCGATGGTGAGGTGGGCGAGATTGTATTTACCACTTTGACCAAAGAAGCCATGCCGTTATTGCGGTATCGCACTGGCGATTTGTGTAGCCTAAACCGCGAAAAGTGTATTTGTGGGCGCACTCATGCCCGTATGGGGCGCATTTTGGGCCGCACCGATGATATGTTGATTATTCGTGGGGTTAATGTGTTCCCATCGCAGGTTGAGGCGGCGTTGGTTGGGCAAGCCCATTTTGCGCCGCATTACGCCCTTATTGTCACCCGCGAGGGGCATTTAGATGCAATTGAAGTGCAGATTGAAGTGCAAGATGGGTTTTATCGTGATTTGGGTGAGGCGCGTTTTGCCGATGCTGATGACGACGCCGTACGACATTTGCGTGCCCGCGCCCGCAAGGCTTTGCACGAGGTACTCGGCCTCAACGCCGAGGTGACGCTGTTGGCCCCCGGCCAAGCCCCTCGCAGCGAAGGCGGCAAACTCAAGCGGGTGTTTGATGGGTGGCTGTTGTGGCAGGTTGCAGGTGGCTGGTTGCAAGTGGCAAGTGGCAAGTTTAAAATTTAATTTTTACCTGCAACCTGCAACCTGCCACCTGCTACCTGCCACTATCCAACTTAGCACTTTTTACTTTTTACTTTCCACTTTCCACTTTCCACTTTACTTATGAATACAGTCATTATTGACGGTGTGCGAACACCGATTGGACGATATGGCGGCGCACTGAGCAAGGTGCGCCCCGATGATTTGGCGGCGATGCCGCTGAAGGCCATTTGTGAACGCAACAAACTGGACCCGGCGCTGGTTGAAGAAGTGGTGTTGGGCAATAGTAACCAAGCTGGCGAAGACAATCGCAACGTGGCGCGTATGGCGTTGTTATTGGCGGGGTTTCCAAATCACGTGGCTGGGCTTACGGTGAATCGCTTGTGCGCCAGCGGGCTTGATGCGGTAATTACCGCTTATCGCGCCATCAACACCAACGAGGGCGATATTTACATCGCTGGCGGGGTCGAGAGTATGAGCCGCGCCCCATTTGTCATGGGCAAGGCCGAGACGGCCTTCTCACGCGAGGCGCAAATTTACGACACCACCATCGGGTGGCGTTTTCCCAATCCCAAAATGCAAAAAATGTTCCCGCTTGAGGGCATGGGCGAAACGGCTGAGAACATTTTCGATCAAACCCACATTTCGCGTCAGCGCCAAGACGAATTTTCGCTCGAAAGCCCGCGGCGGTCGGAGAAGAACCGTTCGAAGAGAGGCGGAGGT
>CAZLOF010000686.1:0-769 GCA_964560745.1 uncultured Thermoflexus sp. | reverse complement strand
CGATTGCGGCGATCAATGCCGGGCGGTTTAAAGATGAAATCGTGCCAGTGGTGTTGCCACAACGCAAAGGCGACCCAATTGTGGTCGATACCGACGAGCATCCGCAGATGAAGAAGGGGAGCGATGGTCGTTGGGAACTGAGCACCAGCCTCGAAAAATTGGCGGCTTTGCAACCGGCTTTTCGGCAGGGCGGCACAGTGACGGCGGGCAATGCCAGCGGGGTGAATGACGGTGCGGCGGCGGTGTTATTGATGAACGAAAACAAGGCGCGTGAATTGGGTTATAAGCCACTCGCTCGCATTGTCAGTGCGGCATCAGCGGGGGTAGACCCGCGCACGATGGGTTTGGGGCCGATTCCGGCCTCGCGCAAGGCTTTGCAACGGGCGGGTATCGAGGTGAACGACCTTGATTTGATCGAGCTAAATGAGGCGTTTGCGGTGCAGGCCCTCGCTGTGATCGACGGGCTTGGGCTGCCGCCCGAGCGCACCAACATCAACGGCGGGGCTATTGCGTTGGGGCATCCGCTCGGTTGCTCTGGGGCGCGTTTGGTCGCCACAATGGTGCATGAGATGAAGCGCCGTCACGCCGCTGGCATTGCTACTTCGCCCTATGGCCTCATTACCTTGTGCGTTGGGGTTGGGCATGGCGTGGCGCTGGTGTTAAAAATGAGTGAATGAGTGAGTGGATGGATGCGTGATTGGGGATTTTTCTTAGATCAGATTTAGAGTTGATGAAAGGCCGATTTCACTATCCATCCCCACAGCTATGC
>CAZLOF010000685.1:0-2781 GCA_964560745.1 uncultured Thermoflexus sp. | reverse complement strand
GGGTATGACTGCTGTAACCTCAATTTCGACTTTAGCGCGGTCTTCCATCAGGGCTACCACTTGCACGGCGGTCATTACGGGGTAATGCACACCCATCCATTCGCGATAAACCTTGCCCAAGGCTTTGCCATTGGCAAGATATTCTTCTTTGCTCGTCACATACCATGACATTCCCACAATGTGATGCGGTTGTGCACCCGCTTGTGCCAACACCGCCACGATATTTTGCAGCGCTTGGCTGGTTTGCGCCACCATATCATCACTATGAAATTGGCAATTGGCATCCCAGCCAATTTGCCCAGCCACAAACACATGTGTGCCGCGTACCGCAATCCCATTCGAGTATCCACGCGGGCGTGCCCATTCGGGCGGTTGAAGAATTTGCATCTTTTTATAAGTGCTAAGTGCTAAGTAAAAAGTGAAAAGTGAAAAGTGGAAACTGCAGGCAACTTAGAACTTGGGACTTAGCACTTAGCACTTGTTAGTTTAGGTTACTTTTTTGCGCTGTTTCCATTCTGGGCGATCCCATGCTTGGGTGTCGAGAATGTGCTTAAGGGTGGCGGCGGCATCCCAAACATCGGTATAGCGGGTGTAAAGCGGGGTAAAGCCAAAACGAATAATATCGGGAGCGCGAAAATCACCCACTACTTGATTGGCAATTAAGGCCTGCATGATGGCATAGCCTTCGGGATGATGAAAACTCACTTGGCTACCGCGTATGGTGCGATCACGCGGGGTGGCTAAACGCAATGGATGATCTGCACAAAGTTGTTCAACTGCCGCAATAAACAGATCGGTTAAATGTAATGACTTTTCACGAATCGCATCAATATTGGCCGCGATCATCATATCGACCCCACATTCAAGGGCCGCCATGCTTAGTACGGGTGGTGTGCCACACATATACCGCGCAATGCCTTCGGCTGGCTCATATTTCCAATCAAAAGCAAAGGGATTGGCATGGCCTAGCCAACCCGATAGTGGTTGGCTAAAGTTGGCCTGATGACGTTGTGCGACATACAAAAACGCGGGCGCGCCCGGCCCGCCATTCAAATATTTGTAACCACAACCCACCGCAAAATCGGCCCCAGCGTCATCTAACTGCACCGGCAATGCGCCCGCCGAATGTGCCAAATCCCACATGGTTAATGCCCCACAATCATGTGCCTTGGCTGTTAGCCCAGCCATGTCATATTTGCGCCCAGTTTTATAGTTCACATGGGTCAGCGTCAGCACGGCGACATCGTCATTTAAATGCTCGGCAATCGCTTCGCCATCCACCAGTTTCAAGGTGTGTTTGCCCCCCAATTGATCGATCAGGCCTTGGGCCATATACAAATCGGTAGGGAAATTGTCGTGGGTTGACAAAATCACATGCTTGTCTGGGTTCATGGCCAAGGCTGCCGCCAAGGTCTTGTAAACGTTAATTGATGTCGAGTCGGCGACGATGACTTGCCCAGTCGCCGCGCCAATGAGTTGCCCGATCTTGTCGCCTAAACGAGTCGGCATATCCATCCAACCGGCTTTGTTCCAACTGGTAATGAGCCATTCGCCCCATTCTTGCTGGGCTACATTTGCTAGCCTGCCCATGGTGGCCTTTGGCAACGGGCCGAGCGAATTGCCATCGAGATAAATCATGCCAGCCGGCAATTGAAATTGTTCGCGGTAAGCCGTGAGTGGGTCAGTTTGGTCGAGTGCGAGCAAGTGCTCGCGGGTTAAGTTTTTCATCTTTTAAATTAATCTGGTGGATGCACCCCAAGCTCAACCCAAAATGAGCGAGCCGTCATCATAAGAGGGTGATTCACTTCTAGTAAATTGACAGTTGCACGTCCTATTGGCGTAGTCCCAATCATCAATAAACCGTTGGAACGCCATTCAAAATGATCGTGCCAATGATGTTGGCGAGGATTAAATAGAGCTACCTGATTGTTCGTTAATGGGTCAATTGCGGCAATATCGTCGTGTTTTTGTCCGTTACATGAAGCACAGGCCAAACATAAGTTATCAACATCGTTGGTTCCACCCAATGCACGCGGCATAATGTGATCAATCTCGTGTAATTGACCGGTTAGCCATGTTGGCGACACACAATATTCACAACGATCTTGCGCTCTTTCGCGCACAAATTCACGCAACGATTTAGAAATCCTAGAATTCGACATCGTTCTCTAATGCAATTGGGGTTAGTTTATTCGGTTGAATAACATGCCCTCGTTGTTTCAATAATGCCAATGCCTGTGCTCGGCGTAATACTGAACGACGATATAGATCAATTAGGGCTTGTTGCTCTTTGATCTCGGCTTGCGATAATTTGCGTTCACCTGCGTATTGATTCAATTGTGACAGCCGTATTTGTTGCGCCATTGACAATGACGATTGGGCAGCGGCCCACAATGCAGAATCGCTAAACAAGTGCATTGCCGCAATCTCACCAGCAATGTCATCGGCAATATTAGAGGGCGCGATAAATGTTGTATCAATAATGCTCGCTAACAACTCATCGATTGTTCGATAACTCACTGCCGCTATACGCTGAAGCTTGCGTATAGTCGGTTCGGGTAAGGTAACAGAAATTGTTTGTTGTAACATTATTAAAAAGATATTGCGCCTACACATCAATTATGCAAGCGTTATTAACCTATCACTGCCGCAACCGAAACCGCTGTAATTTACCAGTCTCGGTGCGTGGCAACACGTCTCTAAATTCGATGGCACGCGGATATTTGTAGGGCGCGATGGTGTTTTTAACATGGTCTTGCAAGGCCTTAACCATGACAGCAT
>CAZLOF010000684.1:0-2784 GCA_964560745.1 uncultured Thermoflexus sp. | reverse complement strand
ATACACCGTAACTGAAAGCACCCCTAGCGGCTGGACGACGAGCTACACGCTGACATCGGGCAGTGGCTATGCCACCGGCAGCAATGCGGTGATGACCTTGGTAAACACAATCACAGCGACAGCGTTTAGTGTGGTGCAGATCACCGGCACAGTATTTAGCGATTACAACAGTGACGGTATGATGACGGTCAATGGTGTGATCACCGACACGGGTGTGCAAAATGTGTCAGTGCGGGCTTATGCGCTGGATGGCACATTGCTTGGGCCAGTGACGACGGATGCGAGTGGGCGTTACACTATCACGACGAGTGGTGTGCAGGGGCCGTACCGGGTGGAGTTTTACAATTTGCCGGCGCGGTATGAGCCAAGCCGTGTTTACACCGGCACACAAAATGGTGCAAGTGTGCAGTTTATCAACAGCGCGGTGCAGGCGGCAGGGGCAAATTTTGGGATGGCGGTTCCCGAAGATTACTGTCAATCAAACCCGAATTTGGCAACAAGTATATTTATCGCCGGAGACCCAAATGCAGCAACCGGTCCTCAAACGTGTTTGTATCGTTTTGCCGATAATGTTAACGGCTTGTATTTTACTACCCCAAGTTTGGCAACTGGCATAGGCACAAAGAGTCAAGTCGGATCGGTATGGGGGATTGCATATGATGGGATTCAACAACACTTGTATTTGGGGTCTGTATTGAAGCGACATGTTGGTATGGGGCCTGGCGGGGCAGGGGCGATTTATCGAATTTCAAATCCAAATTCAACCCCTGCCGGTAGTGCTGTGGCATTCTATGATTTGACAGCTTTTGGTATTAGTGTGGGTGCAATTCCAGATAATGTAACTCGTGGGGTTAACGTGGCCCATAGTGTGAATACAACAGACGCGGTTGTGCAGCCATTAATTGGAAAAGCGGGTCTGGGTGATATTGAGCTTAGCTCAGATGGAAAGTATTTGTATGTTGTTAATCTATTTGATCGCAAAATTTACAAGATTAACACCAATACACCAACAGAAGCGCCTGTAGCACTGCCTGACTTGCCAAATCCGGGGTGTATAAATGGCGTATCACGTCCATGGGCATTGAAATATAAGCAAGGGGTGCTTTATGCTGGGGTAACATGTACGGCTGAGAATGGGGGAACCCGATCTGACCTTGTGGCCTATGTCTATAGTTATGATGGCAATACCTGGTCAAGCGCGCTGGTAAGTGTGCCACTTAACTATATGACAAAAGGTTCCGCGGGTGGGGCATGTTTTGAGCTATGGATATGCCGATTTAATCGTTGGCGAGATAATGAGGTTTCTTGGAACACGGCAACTGAGCCACCAGCAGGGATTCCAGTAGGTGATACGGATACGATGTGGGCATATCCGCAACCCATTTTAGCAGATATAGAGATAGATAATGATGGGTCGTTGATTTTGGGAATAATGGATCGGACAGGGCATCAATATGGTTCGGTAAATAATGATGTAAGTGGGAATTTAGCCGGATATTTGATTACAGGCGGTGATATTTTACGAGTATGTAACACAGGAACGATCGCAAATCCACTATATGTAGTCGAAGGCGGGGTCGGGTGTGTGCGAACACAGACAAACCCATTGACAAATGGGGCCGAATATTATGACGACAATGTGCTTGACAGTAATGATGCCCATGAAGAGATCCATATTGGAGGATTAGCGATGTTACCTGGGAGTGGGCGTGTTGCGGCAGCAGCGATGGATGCAACACCCTTAGGGCAAGCGGATGTAGAAGTGGATAGTGGTGGCATACAGTGGTTGAATAACCGAGATGGAAGTTTTAACAAAGCCTTAGCCTTATATAGTGGAACAAATGCAGGCGGGTTGTTTGGTAAAGGAAATGGGATAGGGGATATTGAGGTGTTGTGTAACGCTGCGCCAATTGAGATAGGCAATCGTGTGTGGTGGGATCAAGACGGCGATGGCGTGCAGGATGCTGGTGAGCCAGCCTTGGCGGGTGTGGCAGTGACGTTATTGTGGAATGGTGGCAGCATAGCGACGACGACAGACATTAACGGGACCTACTATTTCACGCGCGAGGCGGCGACAGGGGTCTATAGTTTGACATTGGCCTCAAATAAGGCGTATACGATACAGTTTGGTGTGCCAGCCGGTTACAGCTTGACGGTGCCAAACGCGGCGGCGCTGAGTGGCAGCGCCAGCAGCAACCACGCCATTAGCGATGTGATCGACAGCGATGCCGTGTTGGTGGCGGGCATTCCGACCATTTACTACACCACGGGTAGCGCAGGGCAGAATAATCATGGGCTAGATGTTGGTTTTACCAAGCCAGCGGTAGGCGTGGTGCAAATTACCAATGTGCCACCAGCTTTGAAATATGACCTCGGCAACCGCGTGTGGCTAGACACGAATAATAATGGCGTGGTTGATGGCAGCGAAGGCGCCCCGAGCGGCCCCGTGACCGTGACCTTGCGCGACAGCGCTGGCAATATTTACACGACGACGACGGACGTAAACGGCTACTACAAATTCGAGAACCTCGATGCCGGTAGCTACACCGTGACGGTGGCGGGCAGCAACTTTGTGAGCGGCGGGGCATTGGCGGGCTACGCCAGCAGCACCGGCGCGAGCGGAACCTACACCAACACCGACAATAATGTCGATCATGGCGTAGATGTGGCGAACCCGAGCGCGGCGGGCGTGACGAGCGCCAAGATCACGCTTGGGGCGAGCGAGCCACTGAACGAAGACGGCAGCGCCCCACCGACGACCAACGGCGACGCGAAGAACAACCT
>CAZLOF010000683.1:0-2789 GCA_964560745.1 uncultured Thermoflexus sp. | reverse complement strand
ACCCACCGCCGTTAAAAAAGCCCGCATTTTTAGTAAAGGTGACATAGTTAATCGCCACAATCCCCCCCGTGTTGGTAATGCCGCCCCCATTTAACTCTATGCCATCTCGAATTGTCAACCCTGTTAGGGTCACCACACCGGTATTGTTAATACTAAACACATTGCTAATATTGTTACCGCTGACGCTGATCACTCCGCCGCCATCAATGGTGATGGCGCTGGTCAAGGGCAATGCACCGCCCGTTAACACAATGCTGCTACCAATCAGCGCCGGAGCAAAGGTAATGGTATCGGCCCCACTGCCTGCGGCGCAATCGGTCGAGCCAGATTGATTATTGCGGTTGGCATTAATAATTGCCTCGCGCAAGGTGCATTTGCTATCATTAGCCGGGACATCACCTGCATCATTCACCACAATGCTGGCATTGACCGCCGCCAAACGACTAAATGGCTCTGGGGCCTCAGTTGCCACATTGGGCAACGCCGCAATATAGGGGGATAAAGCATCAGCCGCCGCCGCGACCGACATCACCATATGACTAGGCAGCCCCAACGCGCCCAAGCATAAAATGAGGCCAAGGGCAATTCGAGTAATTAGGATCGATACGGCAGTGAATATATGATGAGTGAATCGAAAAAAAGAAAACAATCGAGTCATTGTGAAAATTTAAAACCAATACATTAATCTTTACAACTAACATACTATAAACAAAATAAATTTGCAACCTTGATAGATCATAATTTATACCTAGATATAGATAAAAAAACGCCGGAGGGGTTGGATTCCCTCCGGCGCTCATGTCAGCATTACCGCCCGCGCACCAGCGACAGATACACCCGTATCGGCACAGTGACGCGCTGAGATTGCAGTAAATGAATCGCGCCATCGGACCCCACACCACGCACGGTGTAGTCGTAGGTGCGGCCTGCCAACACATCGTTGTCAATCACCTCATAGCTGGCACGTCCGTCCACCTCTTTGGGGGCAATGTTGCGAATGGATGGCCCGCCGCGCAGCGATGCCGCTGGCGCACCCACCGGCTCACGCACCAACTCGTAGCGCACAATATTTTGCGCGCCCTCAGTCGCCCAACGCAACACACACATGCCCTCGGCGCTGCAAGTAACAAATGAACCAAACCCAGTGCCCAATTGCACTGCGCTGTTGCCTTGACCTGCACCCGCTGGCGACACCACAATGATATTTTGCACAATGTTATTACCCGGCATATCCACCACCCGCGGATCTAGTGCAAAGGCCTGTGCCATATTGACAAAGCGTCCGGGGTGCATCACCCGCACCCGCAGCGTCACCGTCACCGGACGGTCTTGGGTGACAACGCCCAATTGACATTCCACCCGCCCCGACTCGGCGATGAAAACACACGTGCCGCCGGGCGGCTGCAAATTCACCGAGTCGAACACCAAACCTTCGGGCAACACATCCACAAATAGCACCGATGTGCCGTTGCGTTCACCCGCCAAACTGACGCGATAGACCAACGCGATCACCTGACCCGGCGCAGCTTCGGGCGGCGAGCCGCCATCACCTATGCCAATATCGGCCTCATCTTCGTTGGGCGGCAATGGCTCTGGTGGTGTGTAAGGCGGCGGTTCGTTCGAGGGCGGCGTGGTTGGCGGCAAGGGGCGTGTAATAATTGTCACAATTGTGGTGACACTCACTTGCCCCAGCGAATTGGTGGCCGTCACCACCGCTGTGTAAACCCCAGTCGGCGTATAAGTGTGTGTCATGGTTGCGCCACTGCCGGTATTACCATCCCCAAACGCCCATACATAGGTCACATTGCTACCCGCGCTGATAGTGGCGGTGAGGTAAGTAGTGCCGCCCAACACCGTTGGGCTGCTACTCTGCGCTGCCAACCCCGCGATGGCAATCTCATTTATGGTCACTACGATTGTATCCACAGCACTTGCGCCTAGCCCAGTCGCATCCGTCACCAGCAAGGTAAAGGTCAACACGGTTGGGCTGGCTGGCGCGGTGAAGTTAGGCGAGGCGGCGCTGGCGCTGCTCAGCGTCACGGCTGTGCCGCCCGTCTGCGTCCACAGATAGCTCAACGGTGTGTGTCCGTCGGGGTCACTGCTGGCACTGCCGTTCAGCGTCACGCTTGCGCCAACATTCACATTTTGGTCTATGCCTGCGTTTGCAATCGGCGCAAGGTTGGTCACCGTCGCCGTGACCGAGGCAAAATTATTGCTGGTCGAGCTGTCATTGCTGGCGCTCACACCCGCTGTGTTGGTGATGACACCCGCCGTGTTTGGCACGGTCACGACATAGGTTATGGTGATATAGCCACCCGCCGCCAAATCACCCAAGTTACAGCCAGTGGCGCTACAACTGCCGCTGCCGCTGGGCGTGATGACATTGCCGCTGATGAAGGTGATACCGGCTGGCATGGCATCGGTTAGCACGACACTTGTAGCCGTCGCCCCGCCGTTGTTGCTGATAACAATCGTGTAGGTCAAGCGCCCGCCCACCGGCACCGACGCGGCAGATGCGGTTTTGGCAATGCTTACATCAACGCTTAACACGGTGGTGGTTAATACGGCGAAGTTGTTGCTTGTTATATTGTCATTGCTGGCGGTCACGCCTGCTGTATTGGTAATCACACCGGCACTGTTGGGTGCAGTCACTGTAAAAGTGGCAGTCGCATAGCCCCATGCGATCAATTCGCCCAAATTACAACCCGTAGCTGTACAACTGCCACTGCCACCCGGCGTGATGACGCTGCCAGCCAAGCAATAGAGCACCGCCATCCAGACCATGAAGC
>CAZLOF010000682.1:0-2791 GCA_964560745.1 uncultured Thermoflexus sp. | reverse complement strand
TGTATGTTAGTTGACCGCGCCGCTGTTGCCGAAATTTGCGGCGGGGTTCGTGTTACTTTTGCTTCCAACGCGGGGTGAGTAGATGCCCAGCAACTTGAAGTTGCTGGGCATCTGCGCCCGCACGAGCCCGCGCAAGCAAGTGAGACGAACGCCGCTGCTGCCGAAATGGGTGGCGGGGCAAAAAACGCTTGCTGTTGCACATGGCTTGGATAGGCAAACGGCGATAATAGCCATATGAGCCAAACCCCCCCAGACATATTAGCGAAAATATGCCAAGCCAAGCAAGAGAACGCCACGAGTTTAAATTTGTGGCATGACAATTTGCAGCAAGTGCCTGAAGAAATCGCCGAGTTGAGTGAATTGATTGAGCTTGATTTACGATACAACGAACTACAAACGTTGCCAACATGGTTAACCCAGTTGACCAAACTCAAAAAAATTGATACAAGATACAATAACTTTACAGCGATTCCTGAGGTGTTATCCGAGTGGCAAGGATTAGATGAAGCATGGTTTGCTGTGCGCGAACAGGATTTGGCTCGGCTTGATCAACTTGGGCATATTGGCTGGATTGGGTTGAAATTAACTGGGGATGAGGCTGGTATCAGTCGTCAGATTCAGACCATTTGCCATTTGCCTAATTTACGTGGTCTTGATTTGAATCGCAACCAACTGAGTAGCGTGCCAGCGGAGATTGGGCAGTTGGTGAATTTGACTGTGTTGTATTTGAGTAGCAACCAACTGAGTAGCGTGCCAGCGGAGATTGGGCAGTTGGTGAATTTGTATTGTTTAGATTTAGTTGGTAATCAGTTGGCGAATTTGCCAGCAGAAATTGGACAGCTGCTAAATTTATCTTGGTTAAATTTAGCTTGTAATCAATTGGCGCATTTGCCAGCAGAAATTTGCCAGTTGGTGAATTTGAAAAAGTTGTTGTTAGCTTGCAATCAATTGGCGCATTTGCCAGCAGAAATTTGCCAGTTGGTGAATTTGAAAGAGTTGTCGTTGGATTGCAATCAATTAACGCATTTGCCAGCAGAAATTAGACAGTTGGCGAATTTGAACACATTATCTTTAAGTGACAATCAATTGATGAGTTTACCAGCAGAAATTGGGCTGTTGGTGAGTTTGAACGATTTGTTTTTGGGTAACAATCAATTAACGAATTTGCCGCTGGAAATTGGGCAGTTGGTAAATTTGACCCTATTAAGTTTAGGCGGCAATCAACTAACAAATTTACCGACTGAGATGGGGCAATTGGCAAATTTAACCTTGTTGGGTTTGTTGAATAATCATCTGACGAATATTCCAACTGTAATTTATGAGTTGTTTAATTTGACAGCTTTGTATTTGATGGGTAATCAATTGAATAACGTGCCAGCTAAGATTGGGGAATTGATTAATTTAGAGATGTTGGATTTGGACAGTAACCAATTAACCGATTTACCAAGCGAATTTGTCTCGTTAGCGAATTTGAAAGAGTTATATTTGAATGATAATCAGCTAAAAAATATACCTACAGTAATTTACGAGTTAAAGAATTTGACAGGATTGTATTTGGGTAGTAATCAACTTAAGAATGTATCAGAAAAGATAAGCTCATTAGAAAATTTACAAATATTGGATTTAAAGGATAACCAGATATGTGAAATACCTGAAGCTATATTCAATATAAAAAACTTACAAGATTTACATATGGGTGCATTTATGCAGAATAACCCACTTCGCGATTACCCACCAGAAGTAGTGGAATCAGGGTTAGTGGCAATGCGTAAATATTATGCTCAATTAAAGAATGAATGAGTTGTTGGATTGGGTGACCCAGCAACTCATTTAAAATAAAGCCATGATCAAAACCCAACCCTTTGGCCGTACCGGCCACCTGAGCACCCGAACCCTGTTTGGCGCGGCGGCGTTTGGCAAAGTGAGCCAAACCGAAGCCGACACCACGATGGATTTGCTGATGTCGCATGGGGTCAATCACATTGACACCGCCGCCAGTTATGGCGATTCTGAATTGCGGCTGGGGCCGTGGATGAAGCGCTATCGCAATTATTTCTTTTTGGCGACTAAGACCGGCGAGCGCCGCAAGGGGGCGGCCTGGGATGAGTTTCGCCGTTCGCTCGACCGTTTGCAAACCGATCAAGTCGATTTGATTCAGTTGCACAACCTGAATAACCCCGACGATTGGCAAGTAGCGATGGGGCCGGGCGGGGCGCTAGAGGCGTGTCTTGAGGCCAAGGCGCAGGGCTTGGTGCGCTTCATCGGCGTTACTGGACACGAGGTGCGCGTGGCAGGGATGCACGAGCGCAGCCTTGCGGCCTTCGATTTCGACTCGGTGCTGTTGCCTTATAACTATTTGATGATGCAAAACCCGGTGTATGCGATGGGGTTTGAGCAGGTGGTGGCGGCCTGCCAACGCAGCAATGCGGCTGTGCAGACCATCAAGAGTATCACGCGCCGCCGCTATACTGGCGACACTCGCACCCATGCCACTTGGTATGAGCCGCTCACGGCGCAGGCCGATATCGATTTGGCGGTGGCGTGGGCCTTGTCGCGCCCGGGCATTTTCCTCAACACCGCTGGCGATATTGCGCTGTTGCCCAAAGTGTTGTCTGCCGCCGAGCGCTTCACCAATGGCGCATTGCCCGCCCCCAGCACCGCGCAAATGCAAGCCCTTGTCGAAGCCCAACAAATGACACCGATGTTCTTTTAAGTGCAAAGTGGAAAGTAGAAAGTAGAAAGTGCAAAGTGTAAAGTGCTGAGTTTAGAAGGATGTGTCACTACTTAGGAC
>CAZLOF010000681.1:2331-2796 GCA_964560745.1 uncultured Thermoflexus sp. | reverse complement strand
CTTTTAGACACATTTCTGGGTCGCCGGGCATTGCTAAAGCGGTTAGGGCAATAATAGGAATTTGGGCCACTAGCGGATCCTTGTTGGCACGCACTCGTCGCGTGGTCTCCAATCCATCCATGCCCGGCATCTGAATGTCCATCAGAATGATGTCTGGGTGGTTTTTTACCAGCAAATCAAGTAGTTCCATTCCGCTACGCGCCACAAGCACTTTGAATTGTTTTGCTAACAAAAAGTCGGACACTGTGCTGAGAGTGATTTCGTTATCGTCCACGACCAACACCAACGGCGCGTGATGCTGCGCAGCAATAGTCATCATTGATTTCGGCGCTTTGTGGCGCTCTGCGACACGGCTTAGTTCGTCGCGCATCTCTTTGAGCGTAAAAGGCTTGGTCAGATAATGGTCTGCGCCGTTGGCGAATGCGTGACGACGGCTCTCTTCAACCGAGCAGATCACGACTGGAA
>CAZLOF010000681.1:0-2321 GCA_964560745.1 uncultured Thermoflexus sp. | reverse complement strand
CAGGTTTAGATCAAGCAAGATCACATCTGGGTTGAGTCGTATTGCGGCTTCGACTGCGCCTTGCCCGCATGGATGCACAATATTGCTTATCCCCATCGTTTGTAAATAACGGGTAATTTGCTCCGCATCAATGTCGATATCTTCGACCGTTAGGGAGCTACGCAGGGTCATGGTCTCACGCGGCGCTGGGGTTTGGCTGGATTGGGTCGTTTCTGGCGACCAAGGCAGAAAAATTGTAAAACGGCTCCCCTCTCCAAGCTGGCTTTCGGCGCTTACACTGCCGTTGTGCAATTCGGCCATGCGATACACCAAAGACAGACCCAGCCCAGTGCCTGAATATTGCCGCGCTAAGCGGCTGTCGAGTTGCACAAATGGTTTAAATAGCTTGCTCAAATTTTCAGCCGCAATGCCAACTCCTTTGTCCCACACCATTAAGCCCACTTGATGTGCGTCCTTATTCAACGTTACCTCTAAGCCAAGCGAACCGTTTTGGGGTGTAAATTTGATGGCGTTGCTGATCAGGTTGACCAGCATTTGCTTCAGCCGTCGCCCATCGGCCCGAACCACAACCGATGCCGGACTCATTGAAAAGCTGACATTTTGACGCTTTTGATAGGCCATGCTCTTGGTCATTTGTAGGCTGGCGTGGCAAATCTCTTCTAACGCACAGTTATCAAATTGCATCTCCAATTTGCCGGCTTCAATCTTCGACAAGTCAAGAATATCGTTGATGAGATCGAGTAAGTGACGACCGCTTGCCTCGATATTTTTTAGCGCTTTCAGTTGCTTTTCGTTCAACACGCCATAGGTCTCCATTTGCAATACTTCAGAAAGACCCAAAATACCGGTTAAGGGCGTGCGCAACTCATGGCTCATGCTGGCCAAAAATTCGTCTTTAACACGCATAGCACGTTGCATTTCGGTATTGGCCAATTGCAAAATTTCTTCTGCGTGTTTGCGTTCAGTAATATCTATAAAAGCACCTACCACTCCTGCTACTTTGCCGCTTTCGTCGTGAAAAAGATCTTTGATAAAAATGACTGATCGCACATTGCCATTTTTGTCGGTGATAGTGGATTCGTAAACCTGCCGACTGCCTTTGTTCAATATCTCCAAATCTTTTTGGTGATAGATATCGGCATTGATGTTGGGCCAAAGCTCGTAGACGGTTTTGCCTTTGATTTGCTCAACACTTCTACCCATGATATCGGCAAAAGCGTGGTTGCAACCTTGATAACGTCCATGGATATCCTTATAAAAAACAGGCGTTGGGATGGCGTCGAGCAGCGCATTGGTAAAGTTGACATTGCGCTTTAGCTCGTTCTCGGCTCGTTTGCGCAGTGTAATATTGGTCATGCTACTGCGACTCGAGATATAGTCTCCGTTTTTATCGTAAATGCCGATCGTATTGATCATGACCGGAAACGTTGAGCCATCTTTGCGCACGACCTCTACCTCGACACTGTGAACTTGCTTCGAGGCTTTAAATTGGGCAAATCTGGACGGAAACCCTGTGGCGGCTTGCGATGAATAGATGCTGCTGAGGGATTTGCCTAGCAATTCTTCGCGCCGATACCCCAACCAGTTCAATTCGGTTTGGTTAATGGCAATGAGCCGGCCTTCACTATCGAGTGAATGATAGCCTATTGGGGCATTGTCATACAAATCTTGCACTTGGGCTGTGCGTTCTCTAACCCGATCTTCCAAGGTTCGGTTCAATTCTTCTAGTTTCTGTTGGGTCTGTTTGCGCTCAGTAATGTCTCGCGAGATTCCCATTGTCACGGTTTGGCCCATATAAAAGACCATGCCAGCATTCACCTCAATCGGTATTATTCTGCCATCTTTGGTTTGATGTTGAGTCTCGAACACTTGAAATTTATTGAGCGGTGCATTAACTGTCATTGCCAGCATTTCTTTTTCTGAGATAACGATGTCAATATCATAGATGCGCATGTTTAAAAGCTCATTGCGTGTATAACCTAAAGTGACGGTGGCAGCAGCGTTGACATCTATGATCTGTAAATGCTTATCAACAACCCAGACCGTATCATTCATACCATTGATGAGGTCGCGGTATTTTTGCTCGCTATGTCGCAGTGCTTCTTCGGCTTGTTTGCGTTCTGTAATATCTCGCCCTACGCCCTGTAATTCTATTAACACTCCATTTTCATCTAAAATAGCGGTACTATCCCAGCCAAACCAGCGCACCCCGCTAGGGGTTAGCAAGCGGCTTTCAACATATTTCCGGTGCGTGTCTAAAAACGCAATGTTTTCAATCGTATGTAATGATGACAGGTCATCGGGATGTACGAATTCTTGGT
>CAZLOF010000680.1:0-2796 GCA_964560745.1 uncultured Thermoflexus sp. | reverse complement strand
CACCACATAACCAACCATATCTGGCAATATCTTCATAGGCTACATGATACAACCATTCACCCACACAAATTTCATATCGCTTCTGAACAAAATCTTAACAAGTACGCCTTAAGCTGGTTTTATATCCATGAACAAAAAAAACCTTTATCTTCTCGCCTGTGCCTTATTAGGGGCGAGCATCAGCTTTGCCAGCATATCAACCCATGCTTCAAATACCGCCACCGCGCTGGCTTGCGGGGCCAGCAAATTTATGAATGTGACGGCTGACCCTAAAAATTCGGCCTACCCTGCGCCTTCGCTCACAGTCACCTGCGACAACACCAACATGGTCGTTAAGTCAAATGGCATCCCTAATTTTGAATTTGTGCGGGTCAACCCGAATGATTTAAAAGCGCAGAACTATACCTGGAATATTCCATTAACCCCCACCACCGGCGCAAGCCGCAGCGTGCCGCTGGGCGGGGCTGTTGCTGTTGCAGTAAATGGCGTTCCCATCTTTGGGCCAACCGAAGCCCCCAACGACGGCTATAAAGACCCTTACGAACAAGGCATTCTCGATTATTGCAATGGTCATCCCGCGCAACGCGGCGACTATCATTTTCATGTGAATGCCACTTGTCTCACCGATAAACTCAAGGCCACCACCCCGGGGGTCGTCGTCGGCTACGCCTTCGATGGCTGGCCTATTCTCACCCCCTATGTGTGTGCCGATACCAGTTGTAGCAGCACCAAAAAGCTACGCAGCAGTTGGCAACTAACTAACCCTAGCCAAACCGCCGCGTGGAGCCGCAATAGTTATGTGGTGGGAGCTGGCGATTTAGACCGTTGCAATGGCAAGGTGCAGGCCGATGGTTCTTATGCCTATTACGCCACTGACGCTTTTCCCTATTTCATCGGATGTTATATTGGCGATCTCAGCAACAGCACGGGCACAACCGCTGCCACAGCCACACCTGCGGCCACAGCTACGCCAATTGCAACCGCCCCCCCTGCCACCTTAAATAAATTAACCTTTTTACCAATAGCAATCAAATAAAGGAGTAAATACAATGCACACAAACACACATCTAATGATGATTGTCTCAAGCGCAGGTTTAATTGCACTGGCGGGTTGCATCAGCACCACACCTTCAGCAAACCCACAAACCATCGACCCACCCAATGCCGCCAATGCTGGCCAAATTGCCGAGATGACCAAAGGCTACCAACAAGCCCAATGGGGCAACAATGTGACAGTGAACTATACCGATGGTAAATTGCATTATCGCTCGAATGGGTTGCCCAATCACCCGCGTCCAGCCGAATATGCGTTACCCAACGAAGGCATTATGCGACCCACTGTTGCCACATCACACGCTGGGCCAGACCCCAGCGTAGCGCAAAATTATGAATTTAAGATACCTCTTAACCCTAAGAAAGCCATATCACCCACATTAACCGACCTTGGCGTAGTGGGCGCGATGATTTCGGGTGCGCCCTTATTTAACCCCTATGAATTTGATCAAGCAACCGTTGCAATGCAATCCAATTTTTCGGTAAAAAATGCGGCTGGGGCTGATGTGTGGTTTTTAGATGACTGTGCCGGCCACCCAACCCCATTCGGCGAATATCACTATCATGCCTTACCCAAATGCATCACCGCTAAAATCGATGGGCCAAATGGCCCATCACATATTCTCGGCATTGCACTCGATGGCTACCCCATTTATGGCGACCGCGATATCAATGGAAAAAAAATAAGCGCAGCCCAACTCGACAAATGCAATGGCATTCATAGCCCTACACCAGAATTCCCAAATGGCGTTTATCATTATGTCTTGTTGGATGTGCCCGACGCAACTTCATCTATCCGCTGCTTTACAGGAGTCATCGAGCCATCGTTAGTGCAAATGCCTGGTATGCCCGGTATGCCCCCTAAAAAGTAGTGATCTTTGCAATCCTACAAAAGTCCGAGAAAATATCAGCCTGATCTCATTTTTTTAGGCTACAATAGACTAAATTCTCTTGTTTCACTTTCACACTTCTGTCTTTAGTGCCTTCAGCTTTTAGTGTCAGTCTCTCTGAATTATTCTGACGCCCTAATGATCTTTAAGTTAAATATTCGGAAGCACGAGTTCTAAGAGAATTTAATAATCCAAATGGAAAACAAACTTTTTGTCGGGAATGTGGCGTATACAGCCACAGAAGAGGACCTGCGGGCATTGTTCGCGCAGGGTGGTACAGTTAAGTCGGTGCAAATTATCAAAGATCGTGAAACAGGGCGTTCAAAAGGCTTCGCATTTGTCGAGATGGAAACACAAGCAGATGCGCTGAAGGCAATTCGTCAGTTCCATGGCGCTGAAATGCACAGCCGTGCACTCACTGTCAATATTGCTCGCCCACGCGAAGAAGGCGCACCACGTAGTGGTGGCTTCGGCGGTGGCGGTGGCGGCGGCGGTCGTCGTGAAGGCGGCGGTGGCGGTGGCTACAGCGGTGGCGGTGGCGGCTATGGTGGTGGCGGTCGTCGCGAAGGCGGCGGCGGTGGCCGTCGTGACGGCGGTAGCAGCGGTGGCGGCAAGCGCCGCGACTGGTAATTAAATCGAACCTAAAAAGCCTCGCTTTCTTAAACGAAAGCGAGGCTTTTTTGTTTTCTCTTAGGCGCGGCTCTTAAAACAGTTTTCGCCGCAATCACTATCCCTGCCCCAGCTACGCTGGGGCAGGGATAGTGATTGCGGCATTTTAATTGGGTGAATTGTCTTAAAAACTTCGTGATGTCACATTAAGCGATCGCACCAACTTGCTCGGCATCATTTCAAC
>CAZLOF010000679.1:0-2798 GCA_964560745.1 uncultured Thermoflexus sp. | reverse complement strand
CCCACAAACAACAGTTTGTGCGCTGGGGCGTAAAATGACACATGTTCTGGGGTGTGGCCGGGGCTGGCGATGACATGCAGCCCGCCCAAAACGGGCAATATTTGACCCGCGACCAGCACATCATCGACCTGAGCGGGTGGCATTTTCATGATGGTGCGCTCTAATAAACCCATGGCGGCGCTCATGAAAATGCCGCCGCCTATTTTGCGTGAAGCTCGGCCTTGGCGCATGGCTTCGGCTTCGGCGGCGCTGGCATATAGCCGCGCTCCGGTCGCTGCTTTTAGCTCAGCCGCGCTGCCATAATGGTCGGCATCGGCGTGGGTGATGAGGATACGCTTGAGGTCGTTGGGTTGTCGCCCCAATTCGGCAATTTTGCGCAGCACCAATTTCGCAGCGCTTTTGGCAAGGCCAGCGTCGATGAGCGTTAGTCCATTGGTTTCATTTGGTTCTTCAATGAGATAAAGGTTTACAAAGGCATTTGATAGGCGGTGAAACATAAAAATAAAGTATAGCAGTGCAGCTTTATTCCAACTTTAAGGTCATCGCAACGCGATACCCACCGTCCACAGTCAAGGTCGAGCCAGTGACATAATCGGCATCGTCGCTGGCGAGATAGACCGCCGCCCGCCCAATATCACGCGGCTGACCCATGCGACCCCAAGGCAATTTTGCCCCTAAACGCTGAATGTCGGCATCGCTGGTAAATTTGCGCTCGCCGGGCGTGTCGATCCACCCGGGGTTAATCATATTGACATTGATGCGATGCGGCAATAACTCATTCGCCAAGGTGCGCCCAAAATGGGTGACGGCGGCCTTCGCCATGTTATAGGCACTACTCGTTAGGCTGGGCACTTCGGCCAACACCGAGGCGGTAATGATGATTTTGCCGCCTTCGCCTTGTTTAACCATGTGTTGGGCCGCGGCTTGACAAATATGAAAAACGCCAAATTGTGAGACCTCGATGGTGCGCAACACCCCAGCCCAATCGGCATCGATCACCAATTTGCGGTCAGAGTAGGCCGCATTGGCAACCGCAATATCGAGCCGCCCAAAGTGTTGAATGGCGCTTTGAAAAAGCGCCGCCACTTGCTCGCGGTCGGTCACATCTGCCGCACAAAAGAGCGCCCGTCGCCCCAAAGCTTCGATCTCGCGCACGGTGTCTTGGGCAATGGCGGCCTGCTGCGGCAAGTCGTTAATGACGATATCAGCGCCTTCTTCAGCCATACACAACGCCATGCCACGACCAATGCCACGAGCCGAGCCAGTGACCAATGCAATTTTGCCAGCCAAGCGCTGGGCAGATGGGGTTTGTTGAAGTTTCATATCGCTATTATGCCAAACCGAACAAAAGTTCAGGCATAATCGGGGGGAATGGCGAAAAATGACACCCGACCGATTAGCGGCGAACAGCAGCCCGAAGATGATGGCGGCCTTGACCGCGCCCTGCGCCCGCAAAAACTAGATGACATGATTGGGCAAGACCGTGTGCGTGACAATTTACGCATTTTGATTACGGCCTCACGCGCCCGTAGCGAGGCGCTCGATCATGTGCTGATTTATGGGCCGCCGGGGCTGGGCAAAACCAGCCTTAGCCATATTATTGCCAATGAAATGGGGGCCAATATTCGCGTCACTTCTGGCCCGGCCATCGAGCGGGCTGGTGATTTGGCGGCCATTCTCACCAATTTGCGTGCCAACGATATTTTATTTATCGATGAAATTCATCGTCTGAATCGGGCGGTCGAAGAAGTGCTTTATCCGGCGATGGAAGATTATGCGCTGGATATTGTGATTGGCAAAGGCCCCAGCGCCCGCAGTGTGCGGCTGAAATTGCCGCCCATTACGATTGTCGGCGCAACCACTCGTTTGGCGTTGATGACGGCCCCATTGCGGGCGCGGTTTGGCGCTACCTTTCGGGTCGATTTTTACCCGCTTGAAGCGATGGAGCAAATTGTGTCGCGAGCGGCGCGGATGCTCAATTCGCCAATTGACCCTGATGCCGTGACCGAGATTGCCAAGCGCACCCGCGGTACGCCCCGTGTGGCCTTGCGTTTGCTTAAGCGGGTGCGCGATTATGCACAGGTGATGGAGAAATCGCCCGACAAACGCATGACGCAAGCCGTCGCCAAGCAGGCCTTAACCTTGCTTGAGGTTGACCCATTGGGGCTAGACGATTTGGATCGCCGCGTGTTACATGCCATCATCGACAAATTTAATGGTGGGCCGGTTGGCCTCGAAACCATTGCCGCCAGTATCAGCGAAGAAGGCGACACGATTATGGATGTGGTTGAGCCATATTTATTGCAGTTGGGGTTTCTCGATCGCACGCCACGCGGGCGCATTGCTACGGCGCGGGCGTATGAACATTTAAACATTCCTTATACGCCCAGCCCCACCCAAGGCAGTTTGTTGTAATTCAGGAATCGGGGTTCTGAAAGAACCCTGATTCCTTGGTGAGGAAATTTTCGTCGAAATCACTATATGACCTTTGTTAGCATGGGCAAAGCCCATGATAACAAAGGTCATATAGTGATTTCGACATTACATCTTCGGGGTTTTAAATTAACGAATGGCCAGCGGAATGGTGACGGCGGGGCGACGCACATCATAGACCAACAACCGCCGACCCGTGAAATCGGTGATATATGCGCGGTAGCCATCGGGTGAAAAGGCAATGGCGTGCGGCATCGAGAGGATGCCGGTCGAGATGCTGGCAGTTTGTTCGCCGGTATAGGTGTCAATAATGCTGCTGCTGCGCTCAATTAAGTTGCCCGTCCATAAATAGCGCCCATCGGGGG
>CAZLOF010000678.1:0-2802 GCA_964560745.1 uncultured Thermoflexus sp. | reverse complement strand
GGCAACATGGGTAAAAGCAAATGACTGTTGTTGCCAGCAAATAGCGGACGCAAACCTGCCATACGGCCATCGTGTTTACCCTGTATATAGGCAATAATATTGTAGCCCTTTTCATATGCAGGTGGGGCAGGGTTTTCACGGCTCGGTTTAAAATCGCGCAAGCCATCAGGGCAAACATACACAATATGATAACCGGCTGCAATCAGCACCTCAAACACATCCCAAGGCGTGTAACCAAATGCCCGTTCCCATGGGGCAAACACCTCGATTAACATGATCGGTGGTTTAGGCGATTTTAATAACTTGGCTGCGCCATGTAACACCAACAACTCAGCCCCCTCGACATCTATTTTGATCATGTTCGGCGCTGCAATTTGGCCTGCCGCAATTAATCCATCCAACGTCACACATTGACACTCAAATGTGTGAGATTGCGGCGGCGTTGCCGCACCCAAGGCTTGCTGCCATTGCTCGGCTTGGGCCAATGATGCAGATTGCGACGCATCGCCCGGCAAATTAAACACCGCAACTTGTTCGACATCTGATACCCCTACTTGTAACGGGGTAATTTTGGCCTTGTTCAGCCGAAAATCATAACGAATATTTCGGCATAGTTTCTGATAGGTATTTGGAATTGGCTCAAACGCAAACACTTGCCCAGTTGGGCCGGTCAGGTGCGCCATGTATAACGACACCGAGCCATAATTTGCGCCGATATCATACACCACATCACCGCGTTCTATCAATGCCTCATAAAGCTGATCTTCGAGCGATTGCGGGGCGCTGCGATAATGTTCTCGAATCACACGAATATAATGTTTGAGGCGATTTAACATAAACGATTAAGATTATAGAGACGGGCGCAACTATCAGTAGCTAAAACAGAGCACAGGTAAATGGGTTCGGTATGTGAAAGGCAGCAGTCAAAATAAATCATTGTGGCTGCCAGTACGATGCAAAAATATGGTTTGGTCGTCGATGCTATAAACCAGTAGCCAATCAGGTTCAATATGACAATCCCGAAAGCCTTTATAGTCGCCAATGAGGGCATGATCTTTATGCTTTGGGTCTAAGGGTTGTTCATTGGCAATGTTATAAACAATTTCCAACAGTTTATCAATATCTTTGCCACGCTTACGCATCGTTTTTACATCACGCTTATATTGTTTACCAGATGATACAGTTTTCATAGCTCGCGCATTTCTTTTGCAAAATCAGCAAAGCTTTGTGGCTTACCTATATCTTTGCCCTGTTTTGCATCATCTAGCACTTTACGGGTTTTAGCATTAGGAATGTGATTCATATCGAATGGTAGTGCTTGCTCGGCTACGACACGAGTAAGAAACACCCGAATTGCATCAGCCTTGGTTAGACCAAGACGCTTAAATACGATGTTAGCTTGTTCAAGCAAATCTGGTTCAAGCCGAACAGGATAGGTTTTGGTAGTCATATGCCGATTGTATACCATTTGCAATACAATACCTCCGCCAAGTTTTACTTCTGGTTTCGCAAATACATATTATGTCACTCAATTTGATAGAATAAATAACGAGGAAATCGAGGCTTTACCAGTCTAAAAATATATTGGCGCAGGTATTCTCTACGATAGAGTTATGTTTATGAGCACAAACTGTATGGCATTTCGTGGTCTTAAATTAACAAGTGGCTGATGAAACACAGGAATACCTAATGTGTCAAAAAATGTCGGCTAGCCAATATTGCAAATGTTTTAATCGATTCATAATTTTTTGTCTTAAGCCGCGCTTCTTTGGCGTAACCTCGGCACTATCAGCAGCAAAATCATAATTGCGATTAATATCTTGCCGATAATCGGTTAAATCGGTAAAAATAACATTACCGCCGGTTCTGATCGCCAAAGCCAACACAATCCGCTCGATAGCATGGGCCAGTGTCACATCAATTTGCCCACGCTCAGGCTCAAACTTAAATTGCGAGCTTATTTTTAGCAGGTCATCAGCAATATCTTTACGAATCCAATACATCGAACCCGCCGGAAATGGCGGCAGCGCCACTTCATCTAATTGAACGTTAACCATTGACAAGAGCGCCTGCATCCGTTGTAAATTACCACCGATATATTTTTTGCCATCCACAATATGCCCACGCGGGGCTACTAACGCCACATTATTCTCAGCATTGGCAATAAATGGCAAAAGTGCGCGATTACTCGTTAAATCCGCCACCACCTCATTGCGCCAACGTGCGCCTTCTTGCAAATGTTTCGATTTTTTACCATGCATTTTCAAAATAAAGCCATAATCTAAATGTTGAATTTTGGCTAAAACCGACATAAACGGCAAAATATCGCGCCCACGATTTTTGACCGGCAACACCCGTGCCGCAGGCAAAATCGCCAAAATCGCAGCCCGAAATTCATCCTCATGCTTTTGGGGAACCGTCACATACACATCGACATCCTCTTTCAACGGCAACAGCGCCGTCAGTAATTCTGGAATAAGGTCGAAATAAAAAATATGAATAATGGCGGCATGTTTTTTTTCTTTTGCCCACAAGCCATTTTTTGCGCCATATTGCCCCGCCCAACGTTGGGCCAATGTCGCCCAATCAAAATCTTTGGCGCGTGTCAGGGCATTGCGTGCCAGTTCGGCCCGCAGTTGTGGATTAAGCAACAACGCCGCAAAACCATCGGCCAAGGCTTGAGCATTGCCGGGCGCGACCAACACCCCACACGGTTTGTCACCGAATAACGTTTCGCGCCGGTCGCCGACATCGCCCGTCACGACAGGTGTGCCACATGCCAAACTCTCCACAATCTTCAAC
>CAZLOF010000677.1:0-2813 GCA_964560745.1 uncultured Thermoflexus sp. | reverse complement strand
CAACATACACAGTAATAAAGCCTGCGAACATAAAACTCATTGTAGCGATGATTGAACGTTTGGATAAGCGACTGATACCACAAATACCATGCCCGCTGGTACATCCAGAACCTAATCGCGTTCCAAAACCTACCAATACGCCCGCGCCTGCCCCAACTGCGACGGTTAAGCCAACAGAAGCCCCTAAGCCTGTAGATGTGCCGAAACCGACTGCTATGCCGCGTGCTACGACCATTGCCACTAAGGGCGCAATGGCAAAACCAGTCATTCGTATTATCGATAACCCTTGGAGTGCTGCGGCTGCGAATGCACATGTGGCGAAGCAACTCATTGAATCAAAATTAGATTATCGGGTAGAGCTTGTGGCATTAGATGAAAAGGTTCAGTGGGAATCTTTGGCTAAAAATGAAACGAGTGTTAGTTTAGAAGTTTGGCCGTCTGGTCATGCTGAAGCCTATGAAAAATATGTTGTAAAGGATAAGACGGTAGAAGAAATCGGGAAATTGGGTGTTATTGGCAAAATCAATTGGTATGTGCCGACATATATGGTGAAGGAACGCCCCGAACTTGCAACATGGGAAGGCGTGAAAAAGAATGCTAGCTTATTTAAAACCCCAAAAACTGGAAATAAAGGCCGATTTGTTGCGGGTGACCCATCGTGGCCGCAATTTGACGAGTATGTGATTAAAAATTTGGGGTTAGATTTGCAGGTAGACGTTGTCGGTTCAGAAGACGCTCAATTGCAATTATTAGAGGAAGCTTACAATAAAAAGCAACCGTTCTTATTCTATTTCTGGACCCCTCATTCTGTGCATTATAGCCATCAGCTCACGGCTGTAAAGCTGCCAAAATTTACCGAAGAATGTGGTAAATTTATGGATGATAAAGCCCAAAATAGTAAGGTAAACTGTGATTACCCAGCCGAAATTTTATATAAAATTGCTTCGGCAAAATTAAAAACGGACGCGCCAGATGTCTATCAGTTTCTCAAAAATTTTCAATATGCCGATACAGATCAAATTGAGATGATGGCGGCCATTGATTTAGCCAAACAAACCCCAGCCCAAGCGGCGAAAGATTGGATTGAACGCAGTGAAAATATTTGGCAAAATTGGTTGCCAGCAAAAAAATAGCACTTAATCGAAATAAACATCCCTCTACCCTTGTCAAGGGTAGAGGGATGTTTATTTCGGTAGTTGCTTTTTGAACCTAATGAGCTTTGCCACCCAAATAAGCCGCTTCGACTTCTGGGTTATGAGCTAGGTCCTTAGCATTGCCACTCAATACGATCTCGCCGGTTTCTAGCACATAGCCACGATCTGCCACGCTGAGCGCGATACGCGCATTTTGCTCAACCAACAAAATGGTTGTTTTTTGACGGTGCAATTCGCGGATGATGTCGAAGATCAAGTCTACAAGAATGGGAGCCAGACCCATAGATGGCTCATCGAGCAAAAGTACGCGCGGTTTTGCCATGAGTGCGCGACCCATCGCCAACATTTGCTGTTCACCACCCGACAATGTACCAGCCCGTTGGTTGATACGTTCTTTCATGCGTGGAAAAAGACCAAACACTTTTTCCATATCTGCGGCAATGCCATCTTTGTCATTGCGCTGAAATGCTCCCATTTCGAGGTTTTCTTTAACGCTCATGCGCGGGAAGACCAAACGACCTTCGGGTGATTGGCTGACACCGCGCTTAACAACATCGTGAGGCGGGAGTTTCGTCAATTCTTCACCGTTCAGCTTGATTGATCCTTCGCGGGGTTTTAACAAGCCTTGAATGGTGCGTAAGGTCGTGGTTTTGCCAGCCCCGTTTGATCCGATCAGCGTAACCACTTCCCCTTCTTCAACGGTTAAATTAATGCCTTTGAGTGCATGAATATTGCCATAATAAGTATGGACGTTTTTGAGTTCTAATATTGCCATAATTTGATTTTAGATTTTAGATTTTAGATTTGCGGTTTTTGATGCTGAGCTTGAACTCAAAATCGTCTGCCTTAAATCTTAAATCATAAATAGGTTTAGGCGCCTTCGGCAGCGGCCCCTGTGCCAAGATAAGCTTCAATCACCTTGGGGTTGGCTTGCACAACCTTGGGTAAGCCTTCAGCAATCTTTTCGCCGTGATCCAACACGCTCACACGGTCACTAATACCCATCACGACTTTCATGTCATGCTCGATCAATAACACAGTTACGCCTAACTCTTTGCGCAAATGATCGACCAACTCGGTTAATTCCTTCTTTTCTTGTGGGTTCATTCCGGCGGTTGGTTCATCTAACAACAACAATTTGGGGTCAGATGCCAAGGCGCGGGCGATTTCGAGCCGACGCTGAAACCCATAGGGAAGGTTTCGCGCAGCCATTTCGGCGCTATCGCGGCCCAAGCCAACAAAGTCGAGCAGATCTAAGGCTTTTTCGCGGGCGCGTTTTTCTTCATGAATAACCCGCTTGGGGCGAAAGAATGCTTCGAAGACAGTGCCATTAAGACGGGTATGCATCCCGACCAATACGTTTTCAAGTGCGCTTAATTGCCCAAACAAGCGAATGTTTTGGAAGGTGCGGCTAATGCCGCGATCTTGAATAATGTGAGGCTTGAGGCCTGTAATGGGTTTGCCATTAAAAATAAAATCGCCTTCGGTTGGGGTATAAAGGCCTGTCATATTGTTAAAAAAAGTTGTTTTGCCGGCGCCGTTTGGGCCAATCAATCCAGCGATCATGCCTTTATAGATCACAAAATCGACCTTGTTAACTGCGGTTAGACCGCCAAAGCGCTTGGTAACGCTTTTTGCTTCGAGTAAAACCTCTTGTGC
>CAZLOF010000676.1:0-2814 GCA_964560745.1 uncultured Thermoflexus sp. | reverse complement strand
AACGCGTTCCGGCAAAATCATGCGCCGCATTTTGCGCAAGATTGCCGAAAACGAATATGGCAGCCTTGGCGACACCTCGACGCTTGCCGATCCCAACGTGGTAACGGATCTAGTCGACAATCGGATGAATCGCTGAGAGAGCGGGCCTAGTCGTTCCATACCCGCTCTCTAACTCTCCCCCTCAAGGGGAGAGGATGGCTGCGGAACTGGATGCTACAGCGAGTCTTTTTCCCTTGAGGGCGAGGGTCGGGGAGGGGGTGTTTCAGCTCACCAAATGTTCGAATGCCTGGATCACCTGCTCGTAGAGCGAGCGCTTGAACGGCACAATCATCTCGGGCGTTTTATTGAATTCTGCCCAGCGCCATTCCCTGAATTCCGCATGTTCGCCATCAATCTTGATTTCACTATCATTGCCGGTGAAGCGGAAGGCGAACCACTTTTGCTTCTGCCCGCGATAGCGGCCTTTCCATATCTGCGGTATCAGCTCGTGCGGCAGATCGTAGCGCAGCCAGTCAGGCGTTTCGGCGATGAGGGTCGCGGATTTGACGCCGGTCTCTTCGTATAGTTCACGCCAAGCCGCGGCGATCGGCTCCTCGCCCTTGTCGATACCACCTTGTGGCATCTGCCAGGCAGGCTCTGGATTGTCGATGCGCTGCGCTACGAAGACAAGATTGTGTCCGTTCAAGAGGACAATACCCACGCCCCGGCGATAAGGCAGCTGGTCGATCTCGGTATTGGTCATCGTGCTCATGGAGCCGCTCCTTGCTTGATGAGGAAGGCAGTGGCCGGGACCAGCGCCATGCCACGATCCTTGGCCGCCGTCACAAGGCTCGTCAAGGCGGCGATGGAGAGTGGATAGGCGGGAAAGGCCGTCAGCACCTGCCGCTTTGCCCTTGCAGCGGAAAGTATAGTCTCGATTTGCGTAATAAGTGCCTGGCGGGAAGCGTCCTGCGGCAGCGTTTCATCGATCCGGGTATGACGGGGTGCGTCGGCCATGTCGACTGGGGAATCAGCAAGATCGGCGGTCGTGAGCAGGCCAAGCCCGCGCTGATCAAGCGCCGAGAGGATCGGCCGCGACGACGCTTCATCCGTCAGAAACCGATCGCCGAATGGTGTGACGAGGCCAGCAATTCCCTCGGCGTTCTTCAGGATTTCGGCTAGGCGGCGCAGGTTCTCCCCGGCGTTGAGAGCCCTGAGCAAACCCAGTGGTCCCGGATCGTCCTGCGGATAGTTTCTGGGCTCTAGGGGCAGGTCCAGCAATACTTCATGACCATAGGCGTGGGCGGCATCGATCCAGCCGGGCAGTTCTGCCGCATACGGGCTGAAGCTCAAACTGATCTCCGGCGGTAGATTGGCAATCGCTGCTGCTGTGACGCCGCGATTGAGCCCGAGTCCGGTCACCAGCACACCAATCCGCGGCCGCGTATCAACGAACGACGTAGGTCGAGAGAAACGGAAGACCGGCGGCTGGTCGAATTCGCCAATCGCCAGGCGCAGAGATTTAGGCGGTGGGCGCTTTTCCAACAGCTCCGCCGGCCCCATGGCGGTGAGTATCAGCGGTTTGATCGATCCGGCTTGGGTTTTATCACCCACTATCGAGGCTGCGGACTGGAAGCTTGGCTCGCTTTCCAACGCCGATACCGGTGTCGGTGAAGGCGTGTGGCCGAGCTCGATAAGTTGACCGCCTCGCGCTAGCAAATCGCCTAGCTGACCGTTCACTTGCAGATAGAGCCCCGCGCCGGCAAGGATCAACAGAATAAGCAGCATAAAAATGAAGCCCGGCCCGCCGATCCAACCCTTCCGTCCGCTTGTGACTGGTAGGTATGAATCACGCAAGCCGGGCGCATCATCTTTCTTCTGCGCGCGCATCGCTCGCGCCCAGGCCCCCTCCCGGTCAATTGGCCGCGGATTTGCCCTGGATCAAGGTGAGACCCCGCAGCAGGTCAATCGCGCGCGCCAGCTGGAAGTCGTCATCAGGCCGTGCGATCTGCTCGCGCTCCGACCCGACGAAGGGTGTTGCGTCCTTCTTCTCGGTATCCTTCTTCGCATCGGTGCCCGGTGCTTGTTCGACCTGCTGGGCCGGCACGTTGTCTTTTTTACCTTCTTGATCGTTATCTTGCTTGGCTTCCCCGTTGTCGGGATTGGCCAGCGCGCCCTTTAGATCGGCTTCATGGGGCCGCTTCTCGGCGCCAAGCTTTTCGACCTTGGCCTGTTCCACGATAATATCGGGATCGATGCCGGTCGCCTGGATTGAACGGCCCGATGGCGTGTAGTAGCGCGCGGTGGTGAGGCGCATGGCTCCGTGGCCGGGGATCGCCATGATAGACTGCACCGAGCCCTTGCCGAACGACTTGGTGCCGATCAGCACGGCGCGATGGTGATCTTGCAGCGCGCCAGAGACGATTTCCGAGGCTGAGGCTGAACCACCGTTGATGAGGACGATGACCGGTTTCCCACCGATAATGTCACCGTTCTCGGCGTTCCAACGCTGCGCGTCATTGGGATCGCGGCCGCGGGTAGAGACAATCTCGCCCTTCTCAAGAAAGTCGTCGGAAACCGCGATCGCCTGATCGAGGAGACCGCCCGGATTGTTACGAAGGTCGAGGACCAGGCCGGAAAGCTCGTTTTTGGTCGCCTTCTTCAATTCGTCAACAGCCGCGCGCAGGCCGCTATCGGTCTTCTCACTGAAAGAGGTGATGCGGACATAGCCGATATTGCCGTCCTCGAGCTCCCAACGGACCGATTTCAGCTCGATGACGGCGCGCTTAAGCGTGACGTCGAACGGCTCCTGATCACCGCGCAGCAGGGTGAGAG